>VGRO01000017.1 GCA_016875335.1 Deltaproteobacteria bacterium
GGAAATGATTTACTCAATCATTTCTTGGGCCCGTTTGCTTGCTCAGTGGGTCGCCAGCTCGCGGACCAAGGGTCCGACTCGCGGCTCCGTCCTGATGTGAGAGTGATCGACTTATTGTTTTCCAGTCTCTAATGGCCGGCCCAGTGGACGGTCTTGAGGTCGATGCCTTCCTGCACCATCTCCCACAGCGGGCTCATGTCGCGCAGGCGGTGGACGACCTCGGTCACACGGGCGATGGTGAAATCGATTTCTTCGGTCGTGTTGAAGCGGCCGATGCCGAACCGGATGGAGGTGTGCGCCAACTCGTCGTCCACGCCCAGCGCCTTGAGCACGTAGCTCGGCTCCAGCGATGCGGACGTGCACGCCGACCCGGACGACACCGCGATGTCGTGGATGCCCATCAGCAGGCTCTCGCCCTCGACGTAGGCGAATGACACATTGAGGTTGCCCGGCACCCGCGCCGACCAGTCGCCGTTCAGGTGCAGGTGCGTCAAGTGCGACCGCAGCCCGTCCCACAACCGCTGCCGCAGGGCGAGCAATCGCGCCGATTCTTCGGGCATCTCGTTCAGCGCCAGTTCGGCCGCAGCGCCAAACGCCACCACGAGCGGGACAGCCAGGGTGCCCGATCGCAGTCCGCGCTCGTGGCCTCCACCGTGGAAAAGCGGTTCGAGCCGCACCCGCGGATTCTTGCGGCGGACCCACAGGGCGCCAACCCCCTTGGGCCCGTACATCTTGTGCGCCGTGAAGGCCAACAGGTCGATGTGCATCGCCTCGACGTCGATGGGCACCTTGCCGACGGCCTGGGCGGCATCGCAAAAGAACAGCACCCCGTGGTCCTTGCACAGGCGACCGATGCGCTCGAGCGGCTGCACGACGCCGATTTCGTTGTTGACCGCCATCACCGACACCAGGATCGTCTGGTCGGTCAGCGCGGCGGCCAGTTCATCGAGGTCGACCAGACCATCGGCCCGGACCGGCAAGAAGGTGACGCGAAACCCCTCGCGCTCCAGCGCATGGTGGGCGTCCAGCACCGCCTTGTGCTCGGTGCAGACGGTCACGAGGTGGTCGCCGCGGTCGCGGTACATGCGCGCCGCGCCCTTGATGGCGAGGTTGTCGCTCTCGGTGGCGCCCGAAGTCAGCACGATCTCCTTGTCGGTGGTTGCGCCGATGGCCCGCGCCAGTTGCGCACGCGCCTTGTCCACGGCCTCTTCAGCGACGCGACCGAAAACGTGGGTGCGCGAAGCGGCGTTGCCAAAATGCGTAGTGAAATACGGGACCATCGCTTCCATGACCCGCGGGTCGCAGCGGGTCGTCGCGTGGTTGTCGAGGTAGATTGGCGTCTGCACGGCCATCGGATTCCTTGGCTACAACTGCGCGATGCTCATGCCTTGCAGCACGCGCATCACTTCCTGGTGCAGGTTGTCGAGCGGATGTTTGATGTCACAGGTTTCAATGCGGTTGCACTCCAGGATGCCCTCGCGGCACGGCGCAAGACCCGGCTCACCGTCGAGCACTCGCACCACCTCGGCCACCGAGATGTCGCCGGCCGCGCGCGCCAGGCGGTAGCCGCCCGCCTTGCCCATCGACGATTCGACCAGCCCCGCCTGGGCCAGGCGCGCCAGCACCTTGGGCGTCATGTCGCCGGGCAGCCCGAGCTGCGCGGCCAGTTCGCGCGCTGACAAGGCATCGCCCGGTTCCAGGCCGCGCAGCGCTTTGAGCGCCACGAGCCCGTAGTCGGACTTGCGAGAAAGACGGATCATTGCGGCGTCTCGTAGGTGCGCCGCCAGCCGCGGCCACCGCGAACGGCCGCCAACTGCGACCGTTCTAGTCCGAGTTTAGCGACGCTTCCGTGGACTGTCAACGAACGCCGCCTCGCTCTGTCACGAAAACGTCGGCGTTTTCGGGGCTTGAGCGCTCAATCGTCGTCGCTGCTGGCCAAATCCGCCAGGTCGGCGGCGCCCTCGGCGATGCGGTCGACGACGTTGCGCACGCGGCGAGTGGTCCCCACCACCGCATCCTGCACGGCATCGGTCAGCGCGCCTGGTATGGCAGCGGCCACGGCGACAGGGCTCGGCGTCCGCGCCACCGGCGCACCTTTTGCGGCGACCGGTTGGGGCTTGGCCTTTGCCGCCGGACGCTTGCGGGGCTTCTTTGTCGACTTGCGCGCGATTTTCGGCGTCGCAGCACCCTTGACCTCCGTACGCAGGGTGCCGTCTTCGTTGGGCACGAAGCGGACTTCGGTGCGGATCTCGAAACTGACGCTGGTCAGCACCTTGCGGATTTCGTCCGCGAGGTTGAGCTGTTGCAGAAACTGCTGCACCTCGCGGCCGACCATCTCGACGGCTTCGCGCTTGGTGCCGTCGACCGCGGTCAGCGCCGACTGCACCACCGAGTGGACCAACTCCTTGGGAAACAGGGCGGCGACCAACTTCTTGCGGTCATCGTCACCCTGCAGGACCACGTTGACGCTGCGCTCGACGGCGCGCCGGACGATTTCGGGGAGGAACCCGCCATCGGCTTCGCCGCCGGTTTCGGCCGCTTGACCCTGCTTGTCCCTGTCCTTGCGATCGCCGAACACCACCGGAACCTCGCGCGCGTGGCCCTAGCTTAGGGACCGGAAAATAACAAGTCGATCACTCTCACATCAGGACGGAGCCGCGAGTCGGACCTTTGGTCCGCGAGCTGGCGACCCACGGAGCAAGCAAACGGGCCCGAGAAATGATTGAGTAAATCATTTCCTGGCCCTTAGGGTGCAAATCGGACCGCGCAAGCCATCGCCGTTCGCATCAGTGGTGGCCACCGCGCCCGTGCAGGGCCCCCGCGTGGTTGTCTGCCCGGAAATCGCCGCCCTGCGCCGCCGTCGACCGCTTGGCCAGTTCCAGCAGGTTGACCTTGCCTGCCTTCTGGTCACGGCGCGTGAACGTCGGCAGGGTGTGCACGCCGGAGTCCATGCGAATGGCATCGCAGGGGCACGCCTCCTCGCAAAATCCGCAATAGATGCATTTGAGCAGGTCGATCTCGAAGGTCGTCGGGTACTTCTCGATGTCCGCGTCGCGGTGCTCGGCGGCGACGATGGTGATGCAGTTGGCCGGGCAGGCCGTCGCGCAGAGCATGCACGCCACGCAGCGGACCTGTCCGTCGTCGCGCTTGGTCAGCAGGTGCTTGCCGCGGAAGCGCGGGGTGTACGGCTTGCGCTCCTCGGGGTACTGGACGGTGACGATGTCCTTGCGCCCGAAAAGGTTGCGCAGGAACTGGCGGGTGACCAGCGTCACGCCCTTGGCGACCTCGACGACGTAGCTCTGCAAGATGAGATCGGGTTCGACGCGGTGGACCAGTTTGCCCATGGTTGGCTCCGAGTTTGCTGTGTTTGATCCTAGTTGCGGTCGACCCACAGCAGCGCCACGCCGGTGACGAGCAGGTTGACCAGGGCCGCTGGTAGCAGGATCCGCCAGCCCAGGCGCATCACCTGGTCATAGCGGAAACGCGGCAGCGTCCATCGGATGGTCAACTGCAGCCAGATGACGAAAAGGGTCTTGAGCAGGAACGCGGCAACCTGCACCGCCATCAGGCCAGGGGTACTGCCGTGGACTCCGGGAATCTGCCAGCCGCCCAGGAAAAGCGTGGCGCCGACGCAGCCGATCAGCACGATCTCGACGAATTCTGCCAGGGCGAGCACGGCAAAGCCCATGGCGCTGTATTCGGTCCAGTAGCCGGCGGTCAGTTCGCTTTCAGCCTCGGCCACGTCGAAAGGTGCTCGCTTGTTCTCGGCGATCGCGCACGTCAGGTACAGGACGAAGGCGACCGGCTGCGTGAAAATCCCCCATGCCGGAACTACGCCGCCGAGCGTGGTGCCCTGCGCGACCACGATTTCTTGCAGGTCGGTCGACCCGTAGATCATGAACACGCCGCACAGGGTCAGGCCGATCGCCACCTCGTAGCTCACCATTTGCGCCGAAATGCGCAGTCCGCCCATCAGCGACCACTTGTTGTTGCTGGCCCAGGCGCCCATGACGCTGCCGTACACGTTCAGGCTGGCGATGGCGAAGATGAACAAGATGCCCAGTTCCGTGTTGGCGATCATCATGTGCTCGCCCGGCCCGAACGGGATGACGGCAAACACCACCATCGCCGGCACAAAGGCGACGAGCGGCGCCAGACGAAACATCCACGGGTTGGCGGTGTCCGGCGAGAAATCTTCCTTGGTGAGCATCTTGATGGGGTCGGCCAGCATGTGCAGCAACCCGCCCAGGCGCAGCGACCCGAGGTTGGCCCGGTTGGGGCCGATGCGGTTCTGGATGACGGCCGAGTACTTGCGCTCCAGCCAGGTGAGCACGGTGGCGGTGCCCATCACGAACACCAGCACGAAGGCGGCGAACTTGATGACCGTCCACAGCACGAGGTCGAGGATCACGTTTCCGGTCAGGGGCATGTCAAACTCCCGGTGCGCGCGGTAGGGCTCAGGCGCCGCGGCGCAGTTGGAAGGGGCGCTGGTAGCTTGGGGTCACGGTATCGGGCTCCCACTGCGGGGTACCGTCCACGCGTGGCCGAGCCGCGGTCAGGTCGCCGCCGTGGGTCAGTCCGCGGCCGAGGTCGCCGATTTCGCCATAGGTCAGGTGCTTGAAGGCCGGCACGGCGGCGGCGACGCGGCCAAAAATGTCGGCTGGCCGGGTCTTCTCCCCGAAGTCGAGCAGCAGTTCGACGGCAGACGGCGCCAGCGCTGCGGCCGCGACGTGCGGCGCAACCGTGGTGACCGCGGCCTTGAGCGGCTGGCCGATGCGCTGGACCCATCCGTTTTCATTGGTGATCGTCGCCTCGCGCTGGTGCAGCGGCGTCAGCGGCACCACGACCTGGGCCGAGTCGGCGAGGGGACCGGGCAGACAGGTGAAGACGGCGCGCCGTTCGACGCAATGCAGCGTCTCTGCGAAGGAAGCGTCGGCGGCGCCGTCCGGGTCGACGACAAGCGCAATGGCGTAGGTGTCCGCACCGTCGGCCAGTTGCGCGGCGTCCGCCAGGTTCGGGGCCACCTGCGCAAGAATCGCCTGGGCCCCCGTCAGGTTGCAGTCCTGGTCCGCCAAGCGCAGCAAGGCGTCGCCCTGCCCTGGCGCCTTGCGCAGCAGGTACACGTCAGCTCCCATCTCCTTGGCGAGGCGGCCCCAGGCGTACAGGTCTTCGTTGCCGAGCGAGGCCGACAAAGCGATGGCGACCTTGGCGTCTTCGAGCCTTGCCTGTTGCAGCCACCCAGCCACGACGCGCAGGCCATCTTGGGCGTTGCAGGGGCGGGCATCGCCGTTGGGCCCCGGCGTCCTGCCGGTCGACAGGCCGCGGTCGCGCAGGTCGTCGAGGCTGCGGCGGCCGGCGTCGCACATCCAATAGCCGTTGACGTCCGGGTTGTAGCGCGGCACCACCCGCTCGACCTTGTTGGCGTGCGAGTCCACGCGCAGCGCACACCCGCGAGCGCAGCCCGTGCATACGCTCGGCTTGGTGTCCAGGAACCACACCCGCCGTTGGAAACGGAACTGCCGCGAAGTCAGCGCGCCGACCGGGCAGATGTCGACGACATTGAGCGAATACGGGTTGTCGAGTTCGACGCCTTCGGGGGTGGTGATCTCGGCGTGCTCGCCGCGGTCCTCGACGGTCAGTTCGTTGGTCTTGGTGACTTCTTCGCAGAAGCGCACGCAGCGGGTGCACACGATGCAGCGCTCGGCGTCGAGCACGACGGTGGGCCCCAGCGGCTTGGCCTTTGGCTTTCCGGTCTTGGTGTGGCTCAACCGCGAGGCCTTGGCGCTGTACGTGACGTAGTGCTCCTGGAGCACGCACTCGCCGGCCTGGTCGCATACCGGGCAATCGACCGGGTGGTTCAGCAGGATGAACTCCAGCACCGCCTCCTGGGTCGCCTTGACCTTGGCGGTGGCCGTGTGGATGACCATTCCGTCGCCGACCTCGGTGTAGCAGGCCGGCTGAGGTTTGGGCCATTTTTCGATTTCGACGAGGCACATCCGGCAGTTCGCGGCGATCGACAGTCCCGGGTGGTAGCAGAACACGGGGATGTCGACGCCGACCTGCTTGGCCGCGCGCAGGATCGTGGTCTTGGGGGCGACCTCGATCTCGCGGCCGTCGATGGTGACCTTGGGCATGGGATTCCTTGCTCTGTGGGGCGACCTGCGCCTAGCGGTCCACTTCGCCGCCAATCATGTTCAGGGTGTCGAACGTCGGCACGATGTCGGCCAGCATGCCGCCCACCACCAGTTTCTTGAGCACGCCCATGGCGTAGTAGCACGGAGCGCGCACGTGCACCTTGTAGGGCCGGCCGTTGCCCTGCGACACGACGTAGAAGCCGACTTCGCCGTTGCCGCCCTCGACCGCCTGGTAGGCCTCGCCGGCCGGCACCTGGTGGCCGTCGATTGTCAGCTTGAAGTGGGCGATCATGCCTTCGATGCTGTTGTAGACCGCGGCCTTGGGGGGCAACACCACCTGCCAATCGCCGACGTTGACCGGTCCACCGGGCATCTGCCGCAGCATCTGGCGGATCATCTTGTTGCACTGATGGATTTCTTCGAAGCGGCACAGGTAGCGGTCATAGTTGTCGCCCTGGTGGCCCAGGATGACGTCAAAGTCCAGTTCGTTGTAGTGCAAGTACGGCTGATGCTTGCGCAAATCCCAGTCCACGCCAGCCGAGCGCAACATCACGCCGGTCACGCCACAGGCGATGGCGTCTTGCTGCGACAGTTGGCCGGTCCCGATCATGCGGTCGTAGAAGATCCGGTTCTTGGTCAAGAGCTTGTCCATCTTGTCGAGCAAGGACAGCACCTTGTCCATGGCCGCGATCACGTGGTCGCCGTAGCCGTCGGGCAGATCGCTGCGCAGCCCGCCAATGCGCGTGTAGCTGGTAGTCAGCCGCGCACCGCACAGCTCTTCGACGATGGGGTAGAGCGTCTCACGGGCCTCGACGCCGTACAAGAACGGTGTAAATCCGCCAAGTTCCAGCGCTCCAGCGGCGAGCGCGGTCAAGTGGTCGGTCACGCGGCTGATCTCGCAAACCAGCATGCGGATGTACGAGCAGCGCGGCGTGATCTGCACGCCCATCAACTTCTCGACCGCCATCACGTAGCCGACGTTGTTGCACAGCGGCGACACATAGTTGAGCCGGTCGGTATAGGGCAGCACCTGCTGCCATGTGCCCTGCTCGCTCATCTTCTCGAAGCCGCGGTGCAAATACCCGATGTGGATGTCGATGTCGTCCACCGTTTCACCGTCGAGCGTAAGCACGAACTTGACGGTGCCATGGGTCGCCGGATGTGACGGCCCCATGTTGATGATCATCTTGTCGCCCTGGCGCAGGGCGGCCGCCACCATCGCCGCCGTTGCCGCGCCTGCCTGTCCGTGTGCTGCGTGTGCGCCCATCGTTCGTCCTTGGCCGGTTCGGGTGGCCTAGCGGTGCGTCTCGTGGTCGGCGTACTCGGCCAACGTCGGCAGCGCGGTCAGGGGCTGGTAGCCGCGCAACGGATAGTCCTTGCGCAGCGGGTGACCCTCGAATTCGTCGTACAGCAAGATGCGACGCAGGTCCGGGTGACCGTCGAAGCGGACGCCGTACATGTCCCAGACCTCGCGCTCGGCCCAGTTGGCGGCGCCATACACGCCGCACAGGGTCGGCACGGTCAGGTCGTCCGCCGCGATGGGCACCTTGAGGCGCAGCCGATGCCCGTGGCCCAGCGACACCAGGTGGTACACCACCTCAAAACGCGGCAACCCGTCACAGTCCAGGCCATCGGTGCGGTCGGCGTCCACCGGGCTGCACGCGCCGCGCAAGCCCGGCGGGTAGTCGGCGAAATCGACCGCGGTGACGTCCACGAGCATGTCGAATGCCAGCGCCGGGTCGTCGCGCAGTTGGGTTGCCAGGCCGACGAGCCCCTCCCTGGACAGCAGCACCGTCGCGTCGTCGCGCAGCGCGTGGCTGCCGATGACGGCATGGCCGGCGCGCGCACGGCATGCCCGGATAAGGGCGTCACAAGAGAGCGGGTTGGCGGTCGGCATGGCAACTCCGGTGCAGTTCGCGGGTGGCGGGGACGGCGGTCCGAGCGGCAGGGTCGCCTATTCCCAGTCCAGCGCGCCGCGGCGCCAGACGTAGGCAAGTCCTGCGGCCAGGATGCCTACGAATACGAACATCTCGACGACGGTGACGACGCCAAAGCCGGGCTCGACCAGCAATTCGCGAAACAGGCCCGCCCACGGGTACATGAACACCGACTCGATGTCGAAGACGATAAAGAAGATGGCGACCAGGTAGAACTTGACGCTGAACCGCTGGTGCGCCGAACCGATCGGATCGCTGCCGCACTCGAACGTCGCCTGCTTGACGGGGCTGCTGCGCCGCGGACCGATCAAGCGGTTCAGCACCAGGATGGCCGAGCCCATCACGGTAACCGCGGCCACGATGACCGCCAGCGAGAGGTAGCCCATTTGTGCGTGCAGCATGGCGGTCCTGTGCGCGCTCGGGGCGCGGCAAGGGGGCGCTGCAATAGCGCGGTGCGGCGCGGCAAGTCAAGGCGCCGGCGACGATCATCGCGTTTTCAGGGACCTGGCCCTGGCGTGGGCACGACCTCCAGCGAGAGACGACCTTCGGCTCGGCGCGACGGGCCTGGGGCCGGGCCACCCCAGCCGTCGGGTTGCCGGTCGCGGACCGCGTTGCGGCCCCGATTGCGCGGCGGTAGCTTGTGCCGTGGCCGTGGCGTGAGCGCGGTCCGTCCCTTGGGCAGCGCAGGGTCCTTGGTGGCCCGAGGCCGCCTTGAGCCCGATCGATACTGCTTAGCGCAATCGATACTGCTTAGCCCAATCGATACTGCTTAGCCCAATCGATACTGCTTGGTCCGATCGATGCTGCCTGGCCCGATCGATACTGTCTAGCACGATCGATACTGTCTAGCACGATCGATATCCGCGTCGCGAGGTTGCCATGATTCTGGAACGTGCCAAGCGCGAACCGTTCAAAGTCCAGGGCGTCGTCATTGGCATCGTGGTCGACAACAAGGACCCCGACGGCCACTACCGGGTCAAGGTCAAGTTCCCCTGGGTGCTGGAGTCCGACGCGAAATACACGGACGCCAAGGACGACGAGGACTTCCGGACCACGTGGTGCCGCATTGCCACGTTCATGGCCGGCAAGGACCGCGGCGCCTTCTGGCTGCCGGAGGTGGACGACGAGGTGCTCATCGCGTTCGAGCACGGCGACGTGCGCCGGCCGTTCATGATTGGCGCCCTGTGGAATGGCGTCGACACGCCGATCCACGCCAACCAGGAGCAGAACGGCAAGAACTGGTTCCGCTCGATTCGCAGCCGCTCGGGCCACATGTTGCAATTCGTGGACAAGAAGGACGACAAGACCGAGCGCATCGTCCTGCAGACGCTGGTGCAGCCCAAGGACGAGGAGAAGGATCCCAAACAGCGCGATGGCCACTGGATCGCGCTGGACCAATCCGGGTCGGTCGATCAAATCGAGATCTACGACCACACCCAGGAGCACTACATCCTCATCGATACCAAAAGCAAGAAGATCACCATCGAGTGCAAAACCGGCGACATGCTCATCAAAGCCGAAAAGACCATCACCATGGAGTGCAAGGACCTGGTGGTCAAGGCCAGCAGCACCATCAAGCAGGAATCGGGATCGAGCACCGAGACCAAGGCGGGGTCGACGATGGACATCAAGTCGTCGAGCACCATGACCCTCAAGGGCTCGACCATCAACCTGAACTGAACCTGGCTCGGCGTCCCTTCAAAGGGTCAGCGACCCCCGACGTCGTCGCGGATTGCGCGTTGCGCTTTCCCTCGCGCACGGCTCCGGCCACGCCCGCAAAGGCCGCGTAGTTGGCTCAAGTCTCTGGAAATCTGCAAGGCCTGTCCGTGGTTGCACGCCGCGGACTGGAGCGCCTCGGCCACCACAGCTCGCCTGCGGACCAGTTGGCCAGCGACGCCCTGGTAGCGCGATTGTGTGCGCTTGCGTGCGGCCTCGGACGCCAAGTCGGAGTGCTGATTGGCCGCGACGGCCAGGTGGCGCATGTCGTCATCGGCGACGATCGGACGCTGACGATTCCAGACCTTGGCCGGTGGGGCCGCGAATCAGGGCGGCTGCGAGGCCTGCGCCTGGTCCACGTGCACCTCAAGGGCGACCCGGTCGACGCCGACGACCTCAACGACCTCGTGCGCCTCGGTCTGGACCTGGTCGCGGCCATTACGCTGCAAGGCGAGGCGCCACACCAGGTGTCGATCGCGTTGCTGGCGCCGGAAGCCGATCCGCGCGGTCGCACCGCGACGCCTGGCGCGGAGGTGCTCGCCCCGCGCGCCTGGCATGGACTGCAGTTCGACTGCGCGGCGGCCATCGCAGACCTCGAGGCTCGCCTCGCGCGGCGGCGGCCGCCAGCCCGCCTGGTCGACGCCCGCGAGCGGGCCCTGATCGTGCACGTCGGCCCTGAGGCCGCGGCGGAAGCGGAAAGCCGACTGGACGAGTTGGAAGAGCTGTGTCGCACGGCACACGTCGAGGTGGTCGGCCGCGTCGTGCAACGGCGACGCCAAATCGACGGCCGAACCCTCATCGGCTCGGGCAAGCTGGCCGAGATCGCGTTTGCCGCAGCCCAAGCCGACGCCACCATCGTCGTGTTCGGGCGGGAGTTGACGCCCTCGCAGTCCAAAGCCATTGCCCAGGGCGCCGACACCAAGGTCCTGGACCGCACCCAACTCATCCTGGACATTTTCGCGCGGCGCGCCCGATCCCAAGAAGGGAAACTGCAGGTCGAACTGGCGCAACTGCGCTACTCGCTGCCGCGCTTGGGCGACCGCGACAATGCCTTGAGTCGCCTGGCGGGCGGCATCGGCGCGACCGGCCCCGGCGAGACCAAGCTTGAGATTGACCGTCGACGCTGCCGCGAGCGCATCGCGAGGATCGAGGTCCAGCTACAGCGCCTCAAGGCCGGCCGCGGCTTGCGACGCATCGGTCGCGGCCAAGCAGAGGTCGCACAGGTCGCCCTGGTCGGTTACACCAACGTCGGCAAGTCGAGCCTGCTCAACGCGCTGACGAAGGCCGACGCCTTTACCGAAAACCTGCTGTTCGCAACGCTCGATCCGACGACACGGCGCATTCGGCTGCCCGGCGGGACCGACGCCGTGCTCACCGACACGGTAGGCTTCATCCGCGATCTGCCAAAGGAACTGCTCGGCGCCTTCGAAGCCACGCTGGAAGAGGCCGCTGCGGCAGACCTTTTGCTGCTGGTCGTGGACGGTGGCCACCCGGAAATCGAGCACCAATTGCGCAGCGTTGTGGCGATCCTCGACGATCACGACCTGGGCGCCAAGCCGCGGCTGGTGGTGGTCAACAAAGCCGATGCTGTGACCGATCCGGCGACCGTGCGCGAGGTCGCGGCGCGGCACGCGGCCCGCCAGGTATCGGCGCTGCGGCGCAACGGCCTGCCCGACCTGCTCGGCGACATCGAGTCGGCCGTCGCCGCGGCGCGCGCCACACCGGTCTGCCCGAAAACAGACGAAACGGAGCGACCTTGGTCGCCACACGCCTGATCGCCGCGCCCCTGGCTATTCGTCGATGGCGTCGTTGCGGTTGTCCTGCGCGTGCGACGCGTGGTGGGCGTTGGGCCGGAACTTGCCCTCCTCCATGCGCTGCAGATCGCGTTCCCAGATGTTCCTGAGCAGGTTCCATCGGGCGATCAGGTTCTGGGCCTTGAAGCGCGCCTGACCCGTCGAAAAGCCCTGGGTGGCGAACTCGCGAAACTCGCGCTTGAGCTGGTCGAATTCGGCGTTCGGCGGAATGCGCTCAAATCCATTGAAATACATGCCGAACTTCCGCCGCATGACCTCGATGCGCATTTCGAGGTACTGCAGCTGCTGCGCCGCTTTTTCTGAACCGACCGGCCCCTTGCCCACCGCCATCTGACCTCCGCTGCACCACCGACCCGGCCGCCGCGAAAGGAACGACGTGCATCCCTGCGCGTGCGGCCGTTGCCGGCGCAGGGCAATCGTACTACCATCGCACGCGTCGTGCGCGCAACGGTGCGGGGCCAGGGGGTGCCCGCGCGAACGCGCGGCAGGTGGCATCGCGCGGCGACGTTCGCCGACCGGCCGCCGCCGACAACCCAGGCAACGACGCGGGGACCCGAGCAGCGCGGTCTCCGGCGGGAGGAACGCAATGATTCAGACAGTTTCGCGTCAGGCGGCGGGATTCTTCGGCCGGACGGCGGCCCTGACAGCCCTGGCTGTCGCCGTGTTCTCCGTGTCGGCTTGCGGCAAGCCTGAACCCGAAGACAACTTCCGCCTGTGGATGAACAACGAGGCCGGCTGGGAGGAGATGTCCCGCTACGTCGCCGACAAGAACAACGATTTCAAGCTGCGGGCCAAGGCCTTGGAGATTCTGGTGGCTGAGGGTGGACAGCCCTCGCAGGTGCTGCCGATTTCCGAGAAGGCGCCAGATCGCGTGGAGTTGCTGGCGGCCCTGGAGGCGCCGATGTTCCAGGCCCTGCAGGGAGGCGGCCCCAAGAAGCAGGGACACGCCAAGACGCTGCTCATGCAGATGATCAAAGAAGGCAAGCTGTCGCCGGCCAAGGTAGCGGAGCTCAAGAAGAAAGTCGCCGCCTGGGCTTTCGAGGGCCTGACGCCGGATACGCCGGTGGATGCCGTGCTCGCCAAGCTCAAGGATCGCATTGCGCCCGAGGAAATCGAGGCGCTCGACGTGGAGGCCATCGGAGGCGCCGAAGTGATGCTGAGCAAGGGCATCGCCAAGACCGACATCGTGACGTTCCTCAAGGGCCTCAAGACCCCCGAGGCCAATCGCGCGCTGGTCAACGGCTTGGCGCGCTACCAGAAGATGAAGGTCAACGGCAAGGAGATCGCGGTCAAGGAGGAGGATCTCGCCGCAATCCAGGCCACCGATTCCATCGAGGCGTTCCTGTACTTCCTGGACACCTATTTGCGCTTGGAGACCTCGACGCACCCTGACGACGAGAGGTCCGCCAAGCTCGCCATCCAGGTCGCCATCGACTGGGAAGACGTGCCCGCCAACAAGGACAAGATCAAGACCGCATTTGCCCTGGTGGCACCCTTCGTCGAAAAGCTGCTGGTATCGAAGAATTGCGACGACCGCTGGCTGGCCGCTGGCTACCTCGCGACCTACAAGGGCGCAGAGGGCGTCAAGCAAGCCCTCGCCAAGTTGCCGGACGACGACTACTACGGCAAGGGCAACGAATTCGGTTCAAACGATAGCAAGCTCGAATTGACCCGCTTGTGCGCCAACCGCATCAAGCCGCTGGGCATCGACGGTGTTCGGCCGACGTTCGAAGGCGCGCTCAAGGGCAGCCCGCGGCTGATCGAACGGGTCATCGCAGCCCGCTGCCTGTTGGCGCTCGGCGACCCGGCGTCGGTTGCGGCGCTCAAGGCCTTCGACAATAAAGACCCGATGGGCGCCAAACCGGTGCAGCAGTTGATCGTCTCCCCCGATCCGATGACGCTGCTGGATCTGGTGACCATCGCGGCCGAAGGCGCCGACTACGCCAAAAGCGTCGACGAGCAGGCCAGCAAGGGCGCCATCGACGCGGCCACCGCCAAGATGTTGCAGATGTACGCCGGCTACAGCTTTCACCGGCACCTCAAGGATCTGCAGACCTTCGCCGAGGAAAGCGTCAAGGAGCGCAAGGAAAAGGACGCCCAGAAAGCTGGGGCGGCCGCGCCCGCTGCTGCTGCGCCCGCCGCGCCCTCGGCGGCCCCCAAGAAGTAGCTACTGCCTCCCAGGCCATCCGCACGGGTCGACAACAGAGCGTCCCGGGTGCAGGGCGGTCGCTGGGTCGATGCCGAATCGCTCGCCGCGATTGCCGTGGTTGCGTGCGTCCCGGCGCGCGTGCGTCCCTGCCCACGGGGGCAGTGCGCAGTCAGTTCGGATCGATCTCTACGCGGAAGAGCATCGACCCGACCAGGATCTCGTCGCCCTTGTGCAGGCGCGCGGGCAAGCGGTTGACCCGGACAAAGGTGCCGTTGAGCGACCCCACGTCGATGACCTGGATGTGACCGGTCGGCGTGGCCTCGAAGCGCAGGTGCTTGCCGGACATGAAGCGGTCCTGCGGAAAAGCCAAGTCATGGCCATCGCGCCCCACGGCCACCGCCTCCTTGTCCGTCGACACCACGCGCCCGGGCAGGCCGCCCGTCAACAGCTGGGTGATGTGCAGCCGCGGCGACGGCAGGGGCGTTCCGAACGTCTCCAGGGGAATGTCGTTGCCGGCGGGCACCTCGTGCGGAACGTGATCGCCGGATCGCACCAGCAAATACTGCTCGCCAGCGAACACCACGTCGCCGCTGCGCACCAGGGTCGGCTCGCGCAGACGCCGGAACACCCCGCTGGGCCCCGGGATGCCGACGATGTCCAGCGTTTCAGGGCTGCGGTCGAACACCAGATGCCTCGTGGCCAGCAGCGCGTCGCCAGGAAAGGCCAATTCGGCCTGGCGCCCCACGGCAGCCTGGCCAGGCGGCACGTCGAAGGACGCCCCCTCGGACACGGCGCCCCGCAACACCACCAGCCGGATGTGCGCCGCAGGCAGCGGCCCTTGGGGTGCCGGGCCGGTGGGCGGCGGTGGGATCGCCGAAATCGGCACGGAAGGTGCCAGGTTGGCCGCGTGCAGCGGGCCGCCGCAGCGTCCGCAGAACTGGTAGGCCTGCGGCCACGAGGTGCCACAGCGCGGGCAGTTGATGTTGGGCATCCGCTGGCCTTGCGCGGGCACTAGACCCGCGGCGCGACTTTTTCACGATTTGCCGGCCTGGCGCAACTGTGGACGCACATGTCGTGCGTCTGCGCGCCGATCCGGCCGCTTGCGGCGGCGGCCCGGCGTGCCCAGGAATGCAGAGCGCGCATCACCTTGGGCAGGCGCGATGCAGGTCGATCTTCCGCATGGACCTCGGGCGACAAAAGTGGGCGTCCTGCGCCGGTCGGGTATCATCGGTGCATGGCGGCAACCACCGGCAAGCAGACCGACCGCGCAAGGACCGGGCCGGCGCCCCCGGCCAAGGGTGGATGTCTGCGCCGGATCGCTGTGCTGGTCGGCGTCGCCGGCTCGTGCGCCGCGTTGGCCGCGGGTGGTGGCTACCTGTGGCTCGACGCCACACTGCCCGAGGTCTTCACGTTCGAGGAGTACCGCCGCGTCGCCAAGGAGTCGTCACGCGTGTTCGCGGCGGGGGGCGAGGTGGTCGGCCGGTTTGGCGACGAAGTGCGCACGGTCATCGCCGGCAAGCAGATGGGCCCCAATGTGCGCTTTGCCATGATCTGCGCCGAAGATTCCGCGTTCTACGATCATCCGGGACTGGATTTCGTTGGCATCGCACGGGCCCTGTGGGTCGATGTCTCGACCGGCCGCTACGCGCAAGGTGCGTCGACGCTCACCCAGCAACTGGCCAAGACGCGTTTTTTGACGCGCGAAAAGTCGGTGGTGCGCAAGCTCAAGGAACTGGTGCTGGCGCGCAAGCTGGAAAAACGCTTGAGCAAGGACGAGATCCTCGACCTGTACCTCAACGAAGTCTATTTCGGCCATGGCCGCTATGGCATCGAGGAGGCGGCCCGCTTCTACTTCGAACGTTCGGCGGCTGAACTCGACGTAGCTCAGGCGGCGCTGCTCGCAGGCGTGGTCAACAGTCCGGGCCGCTGGTCTCCCCTGCGCCAACCGGATCGGGCCCGCCAGCGGCGCAGCTACGTGCTCGGACAGATGCACCAGAAGGGGTACCTGAGCGCGGCCGACCTGGCCAAGGCCGAGGCGCAGCCCCTGCCTGCCAGGCGCGGCGAAGGCGTGGACGACGTCGGTCCGTGGTACATGGAGCGCGTGCGTCGCTTCGTGGTGGACAAGGTGGGGCGCGACAAGCTGGCCTCTGGAGGCTACCGCGTTGAAATCGCGATGGATGTCGCTATGCAACGGTCCGCCGATGCGGCGGTGCGGCAGGGCCTGGAGCGCATCGATCAGCAGTTGCAGAGCGGCGAACCCGTCAAGCGGTACACCGATGACGCCGCGATCGCCCAAGGGCTGGCCAAGCTCGCAGCGACCCAACCGGAGCGGCCGATGACGGGCGCGGTGCTGCTGGGCGTGGTTCTGGGCGACGACGAAGCCCGCAAGTCGGCGCGCATCGGCCTGGGCCACGTCGAGGGTTTTTTGGCCACCGCCGACCTCGGCCGGTACAAGGTCTGGCACCCCAAGAAGACCGCGACCGCAAAGCGCGACTTCGACGCGGCGCCGGTGCGCCTGGTACGCGGCGACCTCGTGCGCGTGTCGGTCCGCGAAATCGGCGAGGACGGCATCGTCCTGTCGCCCGAGATGGGTCCCCAAGCGGCGCTGGTCGCGCTGGAACCGCAAACGCGCCTCGTGCGGGCCTTGGTCGGCGGCGACGACTATGACCTGCACCCGTTCGACCGCACCCAGGCGGTGCGCCAGCCGGGATCGACCTTCAAGACCTTTGCCTATGGCGCCGCGATCGAGGCCGGGCTGGTCGGGGCCGACAGCGAGTTCAAAGACGAGAAGCACACCTATCCGACAGGTGGCAAGCCGTGGACCCCGCGCAACTTCTCGGGCGGCTGGGACGGCAAGACCTACAGCCTGCGCGACGCGCTGGCACATTCGATCAACTCGATCGCTGTCGAGGTCGCGGCGCGCGTCGGCCCGGACAAGGTCGCAGCGTTCGCGACACGCGCGGGCATCGGCAGCCCACTTGTCGCCGGGCTGCCGCTGGCACTTGGGGCGAGCGGCGTCACGCCTTTCGAGGTGACCAACGCCTACGCGACCATCGCCAGCGGCGGACGGCTGGCCGAGCCGATCCTGGTCACCCGTATCGTCGATCGCCTCGGCCGCGACGTTTGGGTCGCCCCCCGCACCGCCGGCCAGGTCGTGATCGGCGAGGGCGTCGCGCGGCAACTGACCGACATGCTTGGAGAAGTCGTTCGCAAGGGCTCGGGTCGCGGAGCACAGGTCGCGGGCAGGCCGATCGCCGGCAAGACGGGCACCTCGAACGGCGGTCGCGACGCATGGTTCGTCAGCTTTTCCGCGGAACTGTGCGTGGGGGTCTGGATCGGCTTCGACGACCGCAAGCCCATCCCCAAGGGCACGGGGGGCGCGCTTGCGGTGCCCATTGCCGCACAGTTCTACAGGGAGGGCCTCAGCGCCGTGCCGGTCGCACCGCTGCCGCGCCTGCCCCACGTGGCCGCAGGACCGACCGGCATCCTTCCCGCGGCAGGCACAGACGCCGAAGCGGGCGCTGCGGATCTCGCGGACGACGAACTGCTGCCGGAACCCGCCCCTGGGACCGTGGTGCCGGCCCTGCCGCCGCGCAGCCGGCCGCCGCCGAGGATCGACGACGAGGCGCTGGACTGACGGCGTGCGGCTTCAGCCCGCTGTGGAAGGCACGTGGTTGTGGACCGTGAAGAACCCCTCTCCCAGGGCAGACTGCGCCGCGATTGCGGCCTTGCGGCGAACCAGACGCAGCGCCAGATCGGCCGCCAGCGACTTGTACCGCGTGCAGAGTTCCGAATCCGGTTCAGCCACGACGATGGGCAGGCCGGCGTCGGCGCAGGGCGATACCTGCAGTTCGATGGGCAGCCGCCCCAAGAACGTCAGGTCGTGGGCGGCGCAGTGGTGTTCGCTGTTCGAGGGGCCGAAGATCTCGTAGGCCTTGCCGTTGTCGGGGCACAGGAAATACGCCATGTTCTCGACCAAGCCCACCACATCGACCTTGAGCATCGAGAACATGCGCACCGCGCGCAGCACGTCGGCAAAGGCCACGTCTTGCGGCGTCGACACGACGACGGCCCCGTCCAGCGCAGCGGCCTGGCACAAGCTCAGCACCACGTCACCGGTTCCCGGCGGCAGATCGACCACAAGGTAGTCGAGGTCGCCCCAATCGACGTCTTGCAGCAACTGGGTCACGGCCTTGCCGACCATCGGGCCGCGCCACGCCACCGCCATGTCGTCCTGCACCATGAACCCGATGGAAACGGTCTTGACCCCGTGGGCGACCGCCGGCACGATCTTGCGCGCGGCGTTGACCGCCGGCTTGGCGCCGCGCAGGCCCATCAAGATCGGAACCGACGGGCCGTAGATGTCGGCGTCGAGCAGCCCGACCCGGCAACCCGACTGGGCCAACGCGACGGCGAGGTTCGACGCCACCGTGGACTTGCCGACCCCGCCCTTGCCGGCGCCCACGCCCAACAGACAACCAATGTTCGGATACGCTGGCGATCCTTGCGCTGCGCTCGCCACGATTTCCAATCGCACTGGGCCTGCCCCAGCTTCGATGGCGACCTGGCGGATGCGCTCGGCGACCTGGGCATTGTGGGCGAGCGCGGCCGAGGGAGGAGCGTAGCGGACCGTGAACTGCTCGCCATCGCGCACGATCTCGACAAGGTTGGCGCTGACGACATCGCGGCCGAGCGCCGGCTCGGTGACGCATGCCAGGGCTTGGCGCAGAGCATCGCTTTCGATCATCGGGCCTTTCCGTTGGCGCCGCTGTGGCGCGGCGGCGCGGTATAGGGGCGCGGATGCTCCGCTGTCAATCATTCGCCGATACGTGCTTGGAAATCGGAGCAATCTTGCCGTGGGCCGCATTGCGCTGGTGGGGTGGCGCGGCCCCATGCGTGCCCGTCGGGTTGATCACCCAGAGGCCCAGTGCTAGGTTGGCGCTGGCGCTGTTCGCAGCGGAACGTCCCCAGCGGCCGCGCGTGCACAACCCTAGCCCACGCGACGCCAGACCGGCCGGAGTCTGACGGCGCGCGGTCCTGGAGGCTGTCATGCGCAATTTCGCATCGTTGTTCCTTTCCACCTTCGACCTCTCCCACCCTGCGGGCGCCGTCCGCCGCGAGATCCCCATGTCTGAAACCTGGCGTTCATTTTGCGTTTCACCTCTTTTCCGGATGGGTGCGCTGGCGCTCGGCCTGCTGGCCGGCTGTGCGACTGAACCGGAGCCACCCGTCCAATGCGCGGCAAACGGCTGCAACGACGGCAACCCCTGCACCAAGGATGAGTGCGAGCCGCTGTCTGGCTGCAAGCACTCGCCCCTGGACGGCGCCACGTGCAGCGACGGCGACATCTGCACGACCGGCGACACCTGCAAGGCGGGCGCGTGCGCGGCCGGCGCTGCGCTGGCCTGCAACGACGACAACGTCTGCACCAAGGACGCGTGCGACCCGACCAAGGGTTGCACGTTCACCCCCACAGCCGGGCCCTGCGACGACGGCAACGCGTGCACCGAGGGCGACGCGTGCAAGGCCGGCAGCTGCGGGTCGGGCGCAATCAAGGTCTGCAACGACGGCGACCCGTGCACTACCGACGCCTGTGCGGCAGGCGCCTGCACAGCAAAGCCGGCGACCGGGTCGCCCTGTGACGACGGCGACGCGTGCACCAAGGCCGACAGTTGCGGCGAGAAGGGCTGCGTCGGCATCGCCATCGTGTGCAGCGACGCGAACCCCTGCACCAACGAGTCGTGCGACAAGAAGTCTGGCTGCAAGACGACGGTCCACAACGATCCGTGCGACGACGGCAACAAGTGCACCAAGGCCGACATCTGCAACGACGGAGCCTGCAAGGGCGTATCCGTGGACTGCGACGACGGCGTGAGCTGCACGCTGGAAAGCTGCGATCCCGCCACGGGTTGCCAACTGGCGGCCGTCGCAACCTTGTGCAGCGACGACAACGCGTGCACGGCCGACACCTGCGACCCCAAGGCCGGCTGCGCCCACACCCAACTGGACAAGCCATGCGACGACGGCAGCCTGTGCACGCAGGGCGATCAGTGCGCCAAGGGCTACTGCACGGGCAAGCCGGTTTCGTGCGACGACGACAACGCCTGCACACTCGATGTCTGCACGCCCGAAGAGGGCTGCAAGCACAACTTGGTCGCCGATGGCAAGTTGTGCAATGACGCCGACGCCTGCACCACGGCAGACATCTGCAAGGCCGGAAAGTGCAAGGGCGCAGTGGACCAGTGCGACGACGGCAACGCCTGTACCACCGACGACTGCGACCCCAAGACCGGCTGCAGCCAGAAACCGGTGGCAGCGTCGCCTTGCGACGACTTCAACGCCTGCACGGTCGGCGACCACTGTGACAACTACAAGTGCAACCCGGGCAAGACCAAGAAAGACTGCGACGACAAGAACCCGTGCACGGTCGACGAGTGCGACGCCAAGGAGGGCTGCAAGAACACCATGGTCGCCGACGGCGGCGCGTGCAGCGACGGCGACGCGTGCACCAACGACGATGCGTGCAGCGGCGGCAAGTGCGCGGCCAAGCCCTTGATGTGCAACGACAACAACACCTGCACCGACGACAGCTGCGACAAGGCCAAGGGCTGCGTATTTGCGCCCGTGGCCGGAAAGACGTGCGACGACAAGGATGCCTGCACGATCGGCGACAGCTGCGACAACGGCTCGTGCGTGCCTGGCAAGACGGCCACCGACTGCGACGACAAGAATGCGTGCACGGTCGACAGTTGCACGCCGTCCACGGGCTGCATCCACACCATCGTGGCCTTCAAGAAGTGCGACGACGGCGACGCCTGCACGGCCGACGACACCTGTACCGCGCAGGGCGTGTGCGAGAGCGACAAGCCGACCAACTGCAACGACGACAACGCCTGCACCGACGACGCCTGCGACAAGAAATCGGGGTGCGCGCACACGCCGACGGTCGCCGCATGCAATGACGGCAACGTGTGCACGGTGGGCGAGAAGTGCAGCGCTGGCAAGTGCGAGGGCGGCAAGCCGCTGAGTTGTGACGACGGCAACGGTTGCACCAGCGACGCATGCAAGAGCGAGGACGGCAAGGGCGGCGGCTGCGAGTACAAGCCCAACGCTGGCGTGCCCTGCGACGATGGCAACGCCTGCACCGCGGGGGACGCGTGCGGCAAGACCGGCAACTGCGGCGGCACCAAGATGCTGGATTGCAACGACAATCAGGCGTGCACCACGGAGTACTGCGCGCCGGACCAGGGCTGCGTCGTCAAGCCCGTGGCAAACGGCACAAGCTGCAGCGACGGCAATGCCTGCTCCTGGGACGACAAATGCGCAGCCGGAGCATGCGCCCCCGGCAACAAGGCCAATTGTGACGATTTCAACCCCTGCACGGACGACGTGTGCTTGCCCAAGCTCGGCTGTCAGC
Organism: Deltaproteobacteria bacterium; assembly: GCA_016875335.1. Taxonomy (GTDB): domain Bacteria; phylum Myxococcota_A; class UBA9042; order UBA9042; family UBA9042; genus SXRM01. The sequence goes on from VGRO01000017.1 coordinate 21,168, forward strand.
ACGAAGCTCTTGGCGCCCAGTGGCCGTGCAACGACGGCGTTGCGTGCACCACGGCAAGCCATTGCGAAGATGGCGCTTGCAAGGTTGGAGAGTTCCTCGACTGCAACGACGCCAACCCCTGTACAGTGGACGTTTGCGTCGAAAAGACCGGCAAGTGCAGCAATGTGCTGCAACCTGGCTTGCAGTGCACCGACGGCAACGATTGCACGGTGGGCGACAAGTGCACCGACACCGGCTGCAAGGGCAACGGCAAGGACTGCGGCGACAACAACGCGTGCACGGCCGACACGTGTTCGAACAACACGTGCTTCAACGCGCCCATCCAGTGCGACGACAACAATGCCTGCACCAACGACGCGTGCATTCCATCCAACGGCTGCCTGCACGTGGCAAACACGGTGGCTTGCGACGACGGCAACGCGTGCACGGCGCTGGACAAGTGCACGAGCAAGTTCTGCATCGGCACCGCCAAGGTCGAGTGCGACGATGGCAATCCGTGCACCGCCGATGGCTGCGACGCCAAGACCGGGTGCACGCACAAGAACCTGACCGGCACCGACTGCACCGACAATGACGCGTGCACGGTCAACGAGGTCTGCAGCAACGGTCAGTGCAAGACCACGCCCAAGAACTGCAGCGACGGCAACGACTGCACGATCGACAGCTGTTCGAAGGCGACGGGCTGCAACTACAGCGCGACGCCGGAATGGACGCCGTGCTACAATGACGAGTTCTACAACCTGTGCGACGGAAAGAAGAACTGCGTCAGCTCTGTGTTCAGTTCGTACCTGATGGCGCCCGTTCCAGCCGGGACGAGCGCCTTTGGCTGCGATGCCAAATCGGACGCCAACTGCCCGAGCGACGCCAAGCCGGCGCACCTCGCGGCAATGCCTGCATTCTGGCTCGACATCTTCGAAGTCACGGTCGGCCACTACAAGCAGTGCGTCGCGGCGAAGGCCTGCACCAAGCCCGCGGACAACTGGTTCGGCACGTACTACGAGAACGGCACGGACAACGACAAGCGGCCCGTCAACGTGGTCACCTGGTCGCAGGCGGACAAGTACTGCGCGTGGCGCAACAAGCGCCTGCCGACCGAACACGAACTGGAGCGCGCGACGCGCGGTGGATGCAAGCCGGGCCAGACCGCCACGTGCCTCGCCGAAACGCAGCCCTACGCGTGGGGTTTTGACAAGCCCTCCTGCAAGCTGGCCAATTTCTCGGAGTCGGCCAACAACTGGGGTTGCGGCACCTACCTGCCGTGGGATTGGGGCAACGGTGCGCCTGGCCCCTTCCTGTACCACTTCGAGCTCTCGGGCAACGTCTGGGAGTGGACCTCGGACCACTACTCGGCCACCTGGTACACCTCGCTTTCTGGCGCCGGAAACGGCGAACCCAAAGCCAATCCCGTGCAGACCACACTGACCGGGCTGCGCTCCATCCGCGGCGGCGGGTTTGACAGTGCTGCGCCGGACTTGCGTGCCTATGTGCGCAAGGGCGTCGCCGCCAGCTACCAGCACCCGAACTTGGGATTCCGCTGCGCCCAATCCCCGAAGTAGCGCACGGCTGGGCTCGAGCGCGCTCGCCCCCGCTGGCCGATCTGCGGCTGCCCTGCGCAGTCGGCCAGCGGCGGGCCGCGCCTGTCTGCGGTGGCGGATCCTGGTTCGCCGGTCCGGCGCGTTCGACGGTTGCGCCGCACCACGACCCCGACTACAATTGCCGCTCGGGCGGCGGTTCCGGTGCTTCGGGAACAGCCAGTTCGCGGTGCGCCGCGATGTGTGCCCCGCAGTTCCGAGCCTCGTGGCAGTTGCGGCAACGCGCGGGCACCCGGCGCGCGCAGTCGCCGTAGTGCGGTGCCGCCGCCAAACTCTTTGCTGTCGTTGCTCGGCCCATCGCGGCTGCCCCACGCCAAGTCAGGCAAGAACACCCTGCACCACCTGCGGCCGGCCCGCGCGCCCCTTTCGCAAAGGATTCGCCCATGGCAGTTTTGATCGACCTGCACGTGCGGCCGCTGTGGCTCGGTCCCGGAGCGGTGGACAGCGAACTGCTTGCCGTGCAATTGCGCGACCACGGTCTGGACGGCGCACTGGTGGCCGACAACGACGAGGCCGTCCACCTTGGTGACACGGTAGGCTTGCTGGAAGAGACGGGCGTGCTGCTGGTCGCGGGCGTGGCGCTGGCCACCGACGACGGAGCCACGTTGCTCTGCGTGCCGCGGGTTGCCGACGAATGGTACCGGTCGGCCGGTTGGCGTCCCTTGCGCACCGCAACAGCGGCTGCCTACCCGGTCGCCCAGGTGGTCGCAGAGTTCACAGGTCGCGGTGGCGCAGTCGTCGCCCTGGTGCCCGAAGGCAACGCAAACTGGAGCGTGCCGGCCGGCGTGTCGGCGCTGGCTGTCCTGCGCGGCGGGTCGGCCCCCATCCACGACGCCGCTGCGCGCATGGCCCACCGCGCTCGCATCGCCAGCGTCGGGGGCAGCGGCTGTGAACCCGGAACGGCGCAGTTCGGCCGCGCGGCGACGCTGCTGGCCGCCTCGGTATCCACCCAAGAGGGTCTGGTCGAGGCGCTGCGCAGCGGTCGCGCGTGGCCGGTGGAGATCGGCGTCGAGTGGGCACGCAAGTCCCAGCCGGCCCCCGACCCGCGCAAGGCCCAGCCTGCGCCTGCGGCACCGCAGCGGCCACCCCCGGATCGGCCAGAAGCGGAATCTTCCGGAGCGGCCCGGCCCGCGCACCCGACCCCCGAGGCGGCTCCGCGGCCCACCGCAGCCAAGGGCCACGCGGCGGCCAAGCAGCGCAGCCGCTACGATGTGCCCGAGCGACCGGGCGACAACCGCGGCAATCGACTGAACCGCGACGAGATCCTGCGCGCGCTGTGGACGCCCGCCCACGGCGACGACAACCAACCCAACATCGATCCTGTGGCGATGATGTATGGTGTGGAAAGTCGCCGCCAACACCGACGGCAGCACTACAACGACCAGGACCTCGACCGGACCTTCAACGGCAACCGTGCGCGCAGCCCGGACCCCAACGTGATGGCGTTGCCGTCGTTTGAAGAAATGCGGCCTGATCGCCAGCAGATCCAGGTGCTTTTCGCACCCAACGAAGAAAAGCACGACCTGGAGGGCAGCGTGGCCCTGCGCTTTGCCATGGCGGGATTGCGCCGCGCGGCCGAGGAGAACGGCAACGGCCCCGGCGACCACCGCGGCTACGGCAAGCGCGGCCACCACCACGGGCACCGCAAGCGCCGCTGAGAGCGTGGTCGGGTCCGCGCGCTTGGCGAGTCTGCTTGCCAAGACGCGGCCATGCGCCTCACCCGGCAAGCAACTGGGGCGGATGACGCATCAACCAGATCGGTCCAAGGGACCAACTGCTGCGGCGAATCCAGGCCACGATGTGGCGGTGGTGGACCAGTTGGCGATGTGGTCCACGCCTCGGCCGCACAGACCCGCGACGGCGGCGCACAGCGCCATCCGGTGATCGAGGCCGGGATCGAAGGCGCAGAGGCGGCTGAAATGGCCAGCCCCGCCGCGGCCCGAGATGCGCAGCCAATCTGCACCGGCGTTCCCGGCGACGCCCAGCGCCGCAAGCAACCCGGCCGTGGCGGCGAGCCGATCGCTTTCCTTGACGCGCAGTTCGCCCAGGCCATGCAGCGTGCTCGTGCCGCGCGCCGCAGCCATGCACAGCGCCAGGATGGGGACCTCGTCCACGCAATCGGTCACCTCGTCGGCGCGCAGATCGGTCGCGTGCAGATCGGAGGACCTGGCCACCAGGGTGCCGCTCGGCTCACCCGCGAGCGTCGTGCCGGTGGGATCGGCGACGACCTCGACCGCGGCGCCCATGCGCTGCAGCACGCGCAGCCAGCCCGTCCGGCGCGGGTTCAGGCACACACCGGCCACGGCCACCTCGGCGTCGGAGTGCAGAACCGCGAGCGCCACGGCAAAGGCGGCCGCCGACGGATCGCCTGGGACACGCGCGGGGGGCAATGGTCGCAGCGCGCCAGGCCCGACCGCCACACCTTCGGCGTGCACATCCACGTGGGCGCCCATGGCCGCCAGCATCCGCTCGGTGTGGTCGCGGGTCGGCGCGGACTGCCGCACCTCGACCGTGGCTTCGGCTGCCAATCCGGCCAACAGCAGGGCCGACTTGACCTGGGCGCTGGGCACGGTCAGTTGCACCGAACCGCCGGACAACCTGCAGCCGGCGATGTGCAAGGGCGCCGTCCCCATCGCAGTGACCGCGACACGTGCGCCGATGGCCCGCAGCGGTTCGGCGACGCGCCGCATGGGTCTGCGCAAGAGCGAGGCGTCGCCCGTCAGGGTGGCACAAAGGCCCGGTGCGCCGGCCAGGATGCCGCACAGCAGGCGCATGGTGGTGCCGGAATTGCCGCAGTCGAGTGCCTGCTGCGGCGACCGCCACGACTCCAGCGCCAGGCCCGCGACCTGCCAGGTGTGGGACGCAGCATCGGTACAGCGCAGGTCGACGCCGAGCCCGCGCAAGCAACTGGCGGTCGCGGCGACGTCGTGCCCGGGACTGACACCCCAGAACCGCGACGACCCGTCGGCCAGCGCCGCGAGCAGAAGCGCGCGGTGCGAAATCGACTTGTCGCCCGGCACGGTGATGGAACCTGCAATGCGGCGCGGTGGTTCGAATCGCATCGGGGACCGCGGGCCGCGACGAGGCGGAAGACCGGAGCGGCGGTCGGTCGTAAGCCGGGTTCTGTTCCCGCCGAGCGTCGCCGACCAGCGGGTGGTGACCATTCCTCTGGGCCGACCATTGCTGGCCGGCTCTAGCGGTCTACCAACCAACTCGGGCGGGCCGCCCTCCGAGCGCCTCGCGGCGCCTGCGCCAGCTATTTGACCTTGCTTCAGGTGGGGTTTGCCGAAAGCGACGTCGCCGCCGCAGACCGTGCGCTCTTGCCGCACGTTTTCACCCTCGCGCCGCGGCCCGCACAGCGAGCAGGGGCGCAGATTGTTCTCTGTGGCACTTTTCCCTGGGGTTGCCCCCGCCGGCCGTTGGCCGGCACCTTGCCCTGCGAAGCCCGGACTTTCCTCTGGCGGCCGGCTGCAACCGCCGCCAGCGGCCACCTGACCGGCCGCCGCTCCGCCGCGCAAGGTAGCACGGCAAGCCGAAGTTGGCATCCGGAATCGCCGCGCGCAGGTCCACCACTGCCCCTTTGCGCGGTCGTTTCGAACGCGGGGTTTCGCCCAGAGCGCGCTGGCCCACTGGCCTTGACAAATCGTGTCGGCGACCCATACTGTCCGGCCGCCGCGGCGCCCAACCGCGTGCGACGCAACGAAAAACGCCGTCCTTTCATTGCCGCCGCCGCGCTCGCGCAAGTGCCGGCAAAATACCAGGATTTTGCCTTTCCTGGGCGGCATCGGCTGCGCGTGCCCGTTCGGACCGGCTGACCGCGCGCCACCCTGGCCCGCGGGTTGTCGCGCCGTTGGCACCAGCCCAGGCGCCCTTGGAGCAGCAACTGACCGTGGTTCCCCAGCCCGCCGACGCTGTCGCCCGCGCTGCTTCACGTTCGCGTGGCGCTGCGGGTTCCGGCAGTGGCGTGCGCGGCGGAATCGACCCCGCCTCGATCCGGCAGGTCACGGCGCAGTCCGACATGTTGGCGATCGTCGCCGAGGTGGTCGAGCTCAAGCGAGCCGGCACCAGTCACCGTGCGCTGTGCCCTTTCCACGCCGAGAAGACCCCGTCATTCCACGTCAACGCCGCCCTCAAGGTCTATCACTGCAAGGGCTGCGGCGCTGGGGGCGACCTCATCTCGTTCGTGCGCGAGACCCGCGGCCTGGGTTTCGTGGAAGCCGTCCAGTGGCTCGCCGACCGGGCCGGCGTCGACCTGGTGCGCCAGGACCTCGACCCGCGCGATCGCGCCCGCTTGGACGGCGAGCGCACCCAGCGCGCGCGCATGATCGAACTGGCGACCGTGGCCCAGCAGTTTTTTCGCGCGCGGTTTTCGGCTTCCGAGGGCCGGGCAGCCGCCGAGTACGCTGCCAAGCGCGGGCTTGGCCCGGGCATTGCGGTGCGCTACGGGCTGGGCGCCGCTGGCAGCGGCTGGTCGGACCTGTGCGACCACCTGCGGCGGCAGGGCTGGAGCGATCGGGACATCGTGGCGATGGGCCTGGGCGTCGAGCGCCAGTCGGGCGGAATCTACGATCGATTTCGCAATCGCCTGATGTTCCCCATTTTTGCGGCACAGGGCGATCTGGTGGCGTTTGGCGGTCGCGACCTGAGTGGCGACGCGCAGGTCGCCAAGTACCTCAACTCCCCTGAGGTCGTGGACCCGGAGCGCGAGGCGGCCAGTCCGTTCCACCACTTCTACAAGAAAGGCGACGTGGTCTTTGGCCTGTACCAGGCCCGCGAGGCGATTCGCAGGAGCGGCACGGCCGTCTTGGTCGAGGGCAACCTGGACGTCATGACGCTGGCCCAGGCTGGTTTCGAGAACACGGTGTGCGCCATGGGCACAGCGCTGACGAGCGAACAGGCGCGCGCCATTCGCCGGTTTGCCGCGCAGGTGGTGGTGCTGTACGACGGCGACCGCGCCGGGCGCCAGGCGGCGCACAAGGCAGTGCCGTTGCTGCTCGCCGAGGGCTGCAATGGCGTCCTGGTCGCGTTGCCCGACGGCGACGACCCCGACAGTTTCGTGCGCACCCGCGGCGCCGAAGCCCTGCGCCAGCGCATCGCCGAGGCGCCGCCCATGCTCAACGCCCACCTGGATGCGCTTGTCGCCAGTTGGGATGGCTCGCTGCAGGGCAAATCGGCGATCCTGCAGGCGGCAGGGCCGCTGTTGGCCTTGCTCGGCCATCAGGACGCGATGGCCCGCAACATGGCCTACGACTACTTGGTGACGCGCCTGGACCCGGACGCACCGTTGGACCAGACGCGCACAACCCAGGGGCGCTACCTGCACCGCCCGCAGGCCCTGGCGCCTGCGCCCGCGCGGCCGCCAATGGCTGCCACCCCAGAGGGACCGGCGGCGGCGGAATCGGAACTGCTGCAGTTGCTGGTGTGGTATCCGGCTGAACTCGGCCAACCTGCGCTGCGCGACGCGGTGGACTTCGTGGCCCATGCCGGCATCCGGTTGGCGTTGCGCGAACTGCTCGCCCTGCACCGCGACCACGGCCTGGACCTGGAGGCGGTGGCGCGCTGGGCCATCGACCACACCGATCCCGAACTGCGCGGCCGCGTGCTGTCGTGGTTGGCCGCGCCCGCTCCGGTCGCCGCTGGCCAGGTGGCCCGCCAAGTTGCTGAACTCGTGGACCGCATCGTCACGCCGCGCGAGATCGATCGGCAGATGCGGCACATCATGGAGCAACTGCCGACCGCTTCACCAGAGACCAAACGGGCGCTGTCGACGCGCCTTTTCGAACTGCGGCAGTTGCGCGGCCGGCGCTGACCGGCCCTCGTTGACTGCAAGGAATCCAAGATGCTCGACGTGATCAAGGAATCGGAACTGCGCACCATGGTGGTGCGCACCAAGGCGCTTGGCTTTCTGACCTCCGATGAAGTCCAGCGGGTATTGAACCTGGGCGAGACCGATCGCCAGACCGTGGACGAGGTGCTCGCGGTCTTGGCCGCGAACCTGATCGAGGTCATGGACACGCGACCGCCGCGCGAGAACCCGACGCTGTTGCAGCGGCCCAACCAGCCCACGCCGCAGGCCCTGCGGGTCGAAGATCCCGCGACTTACGGCGAAGACGCGCAGATGCGCACCAACGACCCGGTGCGCATGTACCTGCGCAAGATGGGGTCGGTCGCGCTGCTCAATCGCCAGGGCGAGATCGAGATCGCCAAGCGCATCGAGATGGGCGAACACGAGGTGCTGGACGCGCTGCTGTCGACGCGCCTGACCTTCGAGATGATCCTCGGACTGCGCGACAATGCCCGGCAGATCATCGAATGGGTCGAGCAGGACCGCAGCGCCCAGGCGCAGATGGCGTCCGAGGGGCTGGACAAGGAAGAGATCCTGGCCTTGCGCGAGAGCCGCCGCAGCAATGACCGGCCGCCCCACTCGCTCAAGGATCTGGTCAAGTCGATGGACGACGGCGTGGGTGGCGCGGACGAGATCGCCATCTGCCAGCAGCTCATCGAGGCGCTCAACGACCTCGCAGCGTTCGCCGACGAACAGCAGAGGACGCAAACCGATATCGCGACGGCGCGCAGCGACGCCGTGCGCCGCGATTTGGTGAGCGCGGAGCTGGCGCGGGCGGTCACCGAAGCCTACTTCTGCGAGGTGACGGGCGACGCGCTCGAAAAGCTGCAGTCGGGCAAGCTGTCGGTCTCCGACCTCGTCGACGTCGGCGCACCGCGGCCCAAGGGGCAAAAAGCCCCAGATCTCCCGCACCTGATGGCGGCATTGGCCCGGGTGGTGCGCATGTACCGCAAGCGCGTGCGCAGCGAGGACGAAGCCGAGGCTGCCCGGGCCGACCTCGCCCGCAAGAAGCCGGTTCGCGCCCTGGACGACCTGCTGCGCGGCATGCTCGAGGACGAGGCCTGCATCCGGGGCCTCGCCGAGATCGGCAAGAAAATCGATGGCGAAGACGTCGACCCGGCGGTCATCCTCGACAACCTGCCCGAAAAAGGCGGCAAGGCGCACGCCCGCCAATTCCAGAAGTCGCTGGTCCTGGCGTTCGAAGAGGTGGCGCCGCTCCTGACCGAACTGCTCAGTCGCCGCGCCGAGATCATCTTGGGCGAACCGAATTCGCCTGATTTCCAAAGGTTGGTCAAGGCGCGCAACGACCGCATTGCCGCCATCGTCCACGATGTCATCGAGCACCTGCTGTGGGTGCCGCGGCAACGCGGCAAGGGCAAGGGCGGCAATCGGCCGCACCCGCCAGCGACCCCGGACGGATTGATGCCCAAGCCGGGGCCCGAACACCCGGAATGGGCGTCGCTTTCGGCGCCCTTCGTCGAACGGATCGTCCACGATGAGGCCAGGCGCATCCTGAAGACGCTGCCGATGTCGGTCAAGATGTACGACATCGTGCGCCGCCGGGCGCTGCTGGAGCGGCTGCTCGACTGCGGGCTGCATCGCAAGCAAATCGACATCATCATCGCCGAAATCAAGAAGACGGTCCGCGACGTGCGCGACGCCGCGAGCAGCCTCGCGCTGGAGGAAGGCAAGCTGAGCGAGCTTGCTGCCGAGCGCCTCAAGATCGCGGGCAAGAAGAAGCCCGACCTGTCGCTGACGTTCAAGAAGGACGTCGCGATGCTCATGCGCGAATTCAAGGAGGGCGGCGCCAATCAACTCAAGATGCTGGAGCGCAAATTCGGCATCAACTACAAAGAGCTGAACGACGCCCATCGGGTGATGAAGGACCTGCAGAAGGTCATCGACGGGCACACCAAGGCCACCGGGCACAGCCAGGAGGCGTTGGCCAAGATCTACGAGACCGTGTCGCGCGGCGAACGCATGGCCAACAAGGCCAAGGCGGAACTGGTTGAGGCCAATTTGCGGCTGGTCGTCAGCATCGCCAAGAAGTACACCAACCGCGGCCTGCAGTTCCTCGACCTCATTCAGGAGGGCAACATCGGCCTGATGAAGGCGGTGGACAAGTTCGAGTACCGCCGCGGCTACAAGTTCTCGACCTACGCCACGTGGTGGATCCGCCAGGCGATCACCCGTGCGATCGCCGACCAGGCGCGCACCATCCGCATCCCCGTGCACATGATCGAGACCATCAACAAGTTGGTCCGCACCTCGCGGTACTTGCAGCAGGAGCTCGCGCGCGAGCCGCTGCCCGAAGAGGTGGCGGACAAGATGGAGATGCCCCTGGAAAAAGTGCGCAAGGTGCTCAAGATCGCCAAAGAGCCGATTTCGCTCGAAACGCCGATCGGCGAGGAAGAGGACAGCCACCTTGGCGATTTCATTGAAGACAAGCGCGCCGTCAGTCCGGTGGACGCGGTGACGATGGCGGCGCTTGAAGAGAAGGTGCGCAAGAGCCTGGCTTGCCTCGCGCCGCGCGAGGAGAAGGTCATCCGCATGCGCTTTGGCATCGGCGAGAAAAGCGACCACACCTTGGAGGAGGTCGGCCAGCAGTTTGGGGTCACGCGCGAGCGCATCCGCCAAATCGAGGCCAAGGCCCTGCGCAAGCTGCGCCAGACCCAACGCGCCAAGGTGCTCAAACCGTTTTCGGATGGATGACGTCTCGATGCGCAACCTTGACCGCGCCCAGGCCGCGGCCCACAATACGGACCGGCTCGCTGCGGCTACGTGCGGTTGCCTGATTCGAGCGTCCCATGCCCGCCGCCCCAAGGGCCAGGAAATGATTTACTCAATCATTTCTCGGGCCCGTTTGCTTGCTCCGTGGGTCGCCAGCTCGCGGAGCAGAGTGTGCTTGCGGAGCAGGGGTCCGACTCGCGGCTCCGTCCTGATGTGAGAGTGATCGACTTATTATTTTCCAGTCCCCAAGGGGTCGCCTGGCGGGTGGCCACAACGGAGTTCGCCCATGACATCGCTTCGCCCACACCCCGCCCGCCGCTCTGGCCAGTTCGCCGTTGCCGCCGGCCTCGCCCTGGCCGCGGCGTGTGGTGGTTCCAAGGAGCAGACCAAGGTAGGCCAGGCCACCGAGGATTCCCCGCGCGCCGCAGTCAACAACGACCCCATCCAGTCCGAGAACACGGGATCGGCCATCATTGAGCGCATCGACGTCAACAATGACCAGAAGCCCGATGTGTTCAAGCACTATTCACTGGTCGACGACGCCCCCGATGCCAAGGGAAACAAGGTCCAGAAGAAGGTGCTGATCCGCAAGGAGATCGACGTCAACTTCGACCAGAAGATCGACATCGTCGAGTACTACAAGGGGGCGTCCGGCAAGGAGATCAAGGAACGCGAAGAGTTTGACCTCGATTTCGACGGTCGCGTGGACGAGATCCGCAAGTACGAGGACGGGACGCTCAAGGAGGTCAACCTCGACCTGGGCTTCGACGGGCGCATGGACACATGGATGTTCTATCAGATGACCCAGAACGAGGAGGGCAAGCCGGTCAATCGCCTGATCGAGCGTCGCCGCGACACCAACGCCGACGGCGCCATCGACGTCTGGGAGTACTACGTCAAGGGCCAGTTGCACAAGATCGGCACGGACAGCAACGGCGACGGGACGCCCGACCAGTTCACTCGCGTCGACGCCAAGAAATAGACGACTTCTTGGGGTTGGAGACAATTCAACTGGAATTGTCCGTCACCCCGATGCCCTTTGCTGCGGGTCGCGCGCTCGCGTCCGCGCAAACCGGCTCGCGATGACACTCGCGTCTCAGCCGAGCGAAGGGACTGGAAAACAATAAGTCGATCACTCTCACATCAGGACGGAGCCGCGAGTCGGACCCTTGGTCCGCGAGCTGGCGACCCACTGAGCAAGCAAACGGGCCCAAGAAATGATTGAGTAAATCATTTCCGGGCCCGAACCTACCGCGCCGCCGCTGTGCCCTCGACCGCCAGCGGCGCCGTGGGCATCGGCTGACCGCTCGGCCGTCGATCGGGGGGCGGACTGAGCAGCAGTTCAGTCAGTTGATCGCCGTCGCGCGACAGCCCGACCACGCGCCACAGCGAAGCCTGCAGCGCCACGTTGCGCACACGGCTGACCAGATCGCGGTCACTGTTGCGGTCGATGGCCAGGACCAGCCGGTTGGCGGCGACGCCCGACCGCCGCTGCCACGCATCCAAGGCCCAGCGCAAGAGTTCGGTCACCCGTGCATCGGATTGCGCGGTCGTGGCGTCCAAGCTGCGCTCAAAAATGCCCACGCCGTTCGGCGCCACCCGCAGCGTCAAGTGCTGGTCGGGGCGGAACTCCGCCAGCCGCCGCCATGGGAAGGTGGGCCAGCCCGGCAGCAGTTCGGCCTCGTGGCGCTCAGGCAACCGGATGCCCAGCGCATTCTCGACCGCAACGGCGGGGTGATCGGGCGCGCGCACCACATCGCTCGGTGGGGCCGGCGGCGGTTGCGCGGCGACCGGCGGATCGCTGCCGCAGCCTCGCGCGCAACCGGCGAGCGTCAGGACCGCGAGCGCGCAAGGGCCAGCAACGCTGCGGTGTCGCATCACTTGGACAACCATGCGAATTGCAAAGGAGCGGCGAACTGCAACGGCGGCGCCACCGCCATCTGCTTGACCGGGAAGCCGCGGCACGACCCGTTGTGCGGCGCGCACTTGCCCGGCGCGCCTTCAGGCACGGTACCGCCACAGGTCACCAGTTGCAGCGGCTTGTAGTCTTCGATGCGATACCATGTCCCGTTGTACACGAACGCAAGCCCTTGGCCACTGATGGCGTCGCCCTCGGTGTAGTAGCCCGCGGTCACCGGGGCGTCGCAGGTGGTATCAGCCACGCCCAGGCGCGGATGAACGACCTTGCCCGTAGACATCTGCACGCCGAAGAACACGCCGAACTGCGGCGAATAGACCACAGCGCCGTCCCGCAGCAGGTCCACTGCGCCACCTACCGACAGGGCGGAGTGTCCGCGCTGGACCAGGGCCCCGACGGGCTTGCCGCCGGCGTCGACCACCCACAGGCCGCCCAAGGCGGCCACTAGACTCGACGGTGGCGCGATCGCATCGGCGTCGGCCGCGGCGGCGTCCGGCGGCGCCCCAGTCTGGACGTCGATGGCCGGAGTTGCCGTGTCCGCTTCGGCCACCGCGACGGGCGTCAACTGCCGGGCCGGCTTGGGATCGCCGCAGCCGGCGCCAAGCGCGAGCGCACCAGTCAGGACAAGCGTCGATCGCGGTCCGATCATGGGTTGGCGCCGCCGGCGTGGTCCGCCTGCCAGGCCTTGCGCACGCGCGCGACGGCCTCCGCCTGCTGGTGTTGTGCCAGTTTGGCCGCCTCCTGCATCCAGGCCGGGGGCTGGCTGTCGCCGCCGCGCGCCGTTTCCCACCAGCGCAGCATCTCGCTGAACAGCGCGCCGTCGCCTTGGCGGCCCAACCGGTCCAGTTCGTCGTGCACCCACTGCCGCTCGAACGCCAGCGCCATCACCGCCTGCATAGCCTCGGCGTGCAGGAAGCGCTGCATGGCCACCCGGGTCGGGTCCAAAGCGTGAGCGCCGCCCCTGCCCGGCTGACCGGGGCGCAGTTCGTGGGCGTCCGCTTCGCCGTACTTGTTGTCCTCGCCGGTGTCTTCGAAACTGTGGCGCTCTGCTTGCAGGTCTTCAGCAACGTGCGTGTGTTCGGTGGCCTTGTCGTCGGTTTCTCCCTTGGGACTGCCGCCTTTGGCTCGGCGCACGCGGGCCAGCAGGTTGTCGGGCGGCTGGGGGCTGCTGCCGCGGTGGGGCGCCGGCACGCCCACGGCCTCTTCCAGCGCGCGCAGGGTCGCGTCATCCACCGCGCCGCTCTGGCCGATTCCGGCCATCTTCTGGAATCTCAGCAGCGCCGCACGCGTCAGGCCATCAATGACGCCGTGCAGCGGCAATTGGACGCCGAGCGCGACCATGAGCGCCGCCTGGACCCAGCGCTGCAGCTTCTTGGCCGGGTCGTCGACCTTGGGACGGATGGCTTGGGGCGACAGCACGGCTTTGCCCACGGCGTAGGTCGGCAGCAGTTCTTCGCCTTTCTTCTGGTCGGCGCCGCCCTTGGCGAGCAACCGCAGCATCTTGCGCTTGCGATCGGCGAGTTGCGACGGGCTGACCGACATGGACGAAGGCTCCGGCCCCGAGGGCTTGCCAAGCATAGCGCGCAGTCGGCGGCACGGCTACGGTGTCGCGTCGGTGCCGTGCAGGGCGAGCCAGCGGTCCAAGATGATCTTGGCGGCATGGGCGTCCACGACCGTCTTGCGACGGGCGGCGCGCATACCCAGCGCGCGCAGTTCATCGTGGGCCTGCACCGTCGATTCGGCCTCGTCCACGACGTCGACCGGCAGGGGCTGCGCGGCGCGCAACGCCTCGACGAACCGAGCGACCAGACCGCGGCTGTCGAGGGCGCCCGGATCCGCAGGTGGCGGCAGGCCCACCACCCAGCGCGCAACCTGCAACGCGTCGGCCAGCGCGACCAACCGGGCCAGGTCCGCGCGGGTGCCCCGCCGCTCCAGCACGCCATGAGGCAGGGCCTGATCGCCGCGCGGCGCGGTGACCGCGAGGCCGATGCGCGCCCGGCCCACGTCCAGGGCAAGCACACGGCCATGCGGCGGATCGGCGACCATCTCGCCATGGTAGTCGGCAGGGCGCGCGCCGCCAACCGTTGATGGAATCGCCGTTGCATGGCGCGATCGCCCCACCCGCGGTAAGATCGGCCGGTCGGGCCGCCGCCCGCTGCACTCGCCCATGGCTGCACCCGTGACCGTGTACCGCACCGAGTGGTGTCCGTACTGCATCGCCGCAAAGCGGTTCCTTAGCGCGCGCGGCATCGCCTTCGACGAGGTCTACCTGGACCGTGACCCGGCCAAGATGGCGGAACTCAAGGCCCGGCTGGAGTGGCGCACGGTGCCGATGATCTTCGTGGGCGACACGTTTGTCGGCGGCTACACGGACCTGCGGGCACTGGACCAGCGCGGTGAATTGCAGGCGCTGTTGGCGGCGGCGCAATGAGGGCGGCGGCGCGGTGGCTGTTGGCCTTTGCGCTGCCGTGCGCGTGTGGCCTTGGCACGACCCCTGCCGCGCAACTCAAGGAATCGGTTGAGGACTACGTGCGGTCGATTCGTTGGGGCCACATCGAGCGCGCCGCCAACTACGTGCCCGAGGCCCTGCGCGCCCAGTTCATCCGCCAGAAGCGGCTGGCGCAGACCCAGGTCACCATCCACGAATACGACGTCCGCGCCGTCGAGTATGTGCAGGGCGCGCCGCGCGCCCGCGTGATCATCGCCGCCGTGTGGAGCCGACCGGCGGACCCGGTCACGCACCAGCAATTGCTTGCACAGGAATGGCGGCTCGCGGGCCGGGGCTGGGAGATGGCGCGCCAGCAGGAAGTGCAGCAACTGCCCGCGCACCTCGACGTGGTCCATCCCGGCGACGCATTGTGACGGCCATGGACGCCCAGCCCACCCGCATCGTGGTGCAAAAATACGGCGGTTCGTCGGTGGCCGACGTCGAACGCCTGCGCCAGGTCGCCCGGCGCATCGCCCAGGCGCGCCAAGGGGGCGCACACGTGGTTGCTGTGGTGTCGGCGATGGGCAAGACCACCGATCAACTGGTGCGGCTCGCCCACGAGGTCACCGACACGCCCGACCGCCGCGAACTCGACATGCTGTTGAGCGCGGGCGAGCGCATCGCGATGGCGCTGCTGGCCATGGCGGTGCGCGCTGAAGGCCTGGCCGCCACGAGCTTGACCGGCAGCCAGTGCGGCATCTTGACCAATGACAGCGCCGGCAACGCCCGCATCGTCGAGGTCCGCCCATTCCGGGTGCAGGACGCGCTGGCGCAAGGCCACGTCGTCATCGTCGCCGGTTTCCAGGGCACCAGTTGGCGGCGCGAGGTCACGACGTTGGGGCGCGGCGGCAGCGACACCACCGCGGTGGCGCTGGCCGCTGCGCTCGGCGCGGACTGCGAGATCTACAGCGACGTCGACGGCATCTACAGCGCCGACCCGCGGTTGGTGACGGCGGCGCGGCGCATCGACGCGCTCAGCCACGATGAGACGCTGGCGCTGGCCCGTGCGGGCGCCAAGGTGTTGGCGGCGGACGCGGTGGCGCTGGCCCGGATGCACGGCATCGCGCTCTATGCGCGCAGGACCGACGGCACGGGCGGCGAAACCGTCGTGCGCCTCGACGCGCCGCGCGACCGGCCGTGGGTGAGCGGTGTGGCCGGCCGGCCCCACGCGGTGCTGCTCCGGGCCCGCGACGCGGCGGGGGCTGAAGCCATGATCGCCGCACTGGCCGACGCCCACCTGTGCCCGCTGGCCGTCACCGCCGACGCCGCGGCCGCCGACGTGCTGGTGGCGCGCGACGTGGCCGATGCGGTCGATCCGGCGTTTGATCGGGCGGTGGCGGCCGTCGAGGCGATGCCAGGATCGATCGGCGCACTGCGCGGGGCGCTGGCCAGCATCGTCGGCCCGGCGGTCGGAAGGGAACCTGGCTTGATCACAGCATTTCGCGAGATCGTGCGGGCGAGCGGCGCCGAACCGCTTGCCGTCGTCGCCCACGGTCTCACGCTGTCGGCGCTGGTCGATCCCATGGTGCTCACGCCGGTCCTGGCGGCGCTGCACGCGCGGTTCGTCGCGGAGGGTGCGCATGCGTAACGGGGGCTGGTGGACCGCCCTGTGGATCGCCGGCTGTGCTGGTCCGCAGACGGGGGCGCCGCCGGGCGAATCGCTCACCGCCGACGCGCTCATCGCCAGCTTGGTGCGCCCGCAGGTCAAGACCCTGCAAGGCACGGCCCGCTTGGAAGCCTATGCGGACGGACAGCGGCGCAGCGCGACGGTGCTGGTGGTGGCCAGCCGTCCCAGTTCCTTGCAGTTCCAGGCGCTCACGCCGACGCTCGATCTGGTGGCCCTGTCGAACTGCGATGGCGATCGCTTCTTGACCTTCGAGCGCGGCGGCGACGCCTGCTACGTCGGCAAGGCGTGTCCGCGCAACCTCGCCCGCGTGCTGCCACTGCCGCTGCCCGTGGACGGTCTGGTGGCCGCCCTGCTCGGCGACCTGCCAGTGCTGCAAGCGCCTGCCGAGCACCGCACCTTGGCGTGGGACGGCGAAAAATCACTGTACCGCCTGGACCTCGGCGCAGCGACGGCCTTGCACCAGCAGGTGTACGTCGAGCCCAAGACGCGCCGCGCGGTCGGCGCCGTATGGTACTTCGGTGCCGAGCGGCTGGCTTCGCTGCAGTACGATGGCGATGCGGTGGCCAGCCTGCCGCGCACGCTGCGGGTCAAGACGACGCGGCCGCAGGCCGACATGACATTGGAGTTGCGCGAGGTGACCGCAGACCAGCCCGTCGACCCGACTGTGTTCGCCGTTGCCTGCCCCGACGGCATGCGCACCGTCGATTTGCCGTGTGACAGCGAATGACCACCTTGCCGCGCGGACGCTTCGTGGTGCTCGAGGGCACCGACGGTGCCGGGACCACCACCCAGGGCGACCTGCTCGCCGCGCACCTGCGCGCGTGCGGACTGCAGGTCGTGCGCACGGCCCAGCCCTCAGAGCTCGACGGCGGCCAACTCATCCGCCGCATCCTGCGCGGCGAAATCCGCGACGGCGACCGGTCCATCGACCCGGCGGCCGTTGCGCTGCTGTTTGCGGCCGACCGCGTCGATCACGGCCGGCGCGTGGTGGAACCGGCGTTGCAGCGCGGCGCGTGGGTGGTGTGCGACCGGCACCTGGGCAGTTCGCTGGCGTTTCAGGTCAGCGATGGTCAGGCTGCGGGGCTGGCGGTGGACCCGGCGTGGGTGTTGGCGATCAACCGCCACGCGCTGCAAGCCGACCTGTCGCTGTGGCTCGACGTGCCAGTGGCGGTGGCCATCGAGCGCATCGCCGCGCGGGGCAAGCCGCTCGAACGCTTCGAGACCGAGGCGATGCTGACCCGGGTGCGCGACCGCTACGCCGCCCTGTGTGCCGATCCGCCCGCGGTCCTCGGCCGCGTGGTGCGCATCGATGCCTCGGCTGCACAGCCAACCGTTGCTTGTGCTATACGTCAAAGCCTCGACGACGTTTTTGGTCGCCCCGAGTCCCGATGACGGCAAAGCCCGCGACACCAGCGGACGACGCGCTGAACGCGACGCTGCTCAATGTGCCCATCCAAGACGACGTCGAGGTGACCGGGGCTGTCACGGTCGCCTTTGAGCCGAACCAGGATCCGCGCCGGCCAAGCAAGCAACACAGCGAGCTCGTGGTCAGCATCGTCCACACCGTCAGCGACGACAGGACGGTGAGCAACGCCCGCGGGCCGGAGTTCGACGCCATCGGCGAAGCGCCGCAGCCCGTCGGCGACGCCACCATCGACGACCTGCGCGCCAACCTGCCGACGCGCCGCGAAGGTGCCGACACCCGCGAGCAACTCGACGAGAAGATTCGCGCGCACCTCGAACGCGCCCAGGAGGCCCGCCAGGATCCGCTGATCGGCCAGATGATCGGCGGCCGGTTCCTGGTGCTCAAGAAGATCGGCTCCGGCGGCATGGGTTCGGTGTACCGCGCCCGCCAAGAGGGCATGGATCGCGACGTCGCCATCAAGGTCTTGCTCGGCGACCTGAAAAGCAACGAGACGGTGCTGCGGCGGTTCACGCTCGAGGCGCTCGCGGTGTCGCGGCTGCGCCACCCCAACACCATCCAGATCTTCGACTACGGCCAAACCCCCGATGGCAACCCGTACATCGCGATGGAGTTGCTCGAAGGCCTGACCCTCTATGACCTGTTGCGCAAGGAGCGGCCCCTGCCCATCCGCCGTGCTCTGCGGGTGATGGCGCAGGTCGCCCAGTCGCTCGCGGAGGCGCACGGCAAGGAGATCGTGCACCGCGACCTCAAGCCCGAGAACATCTTCCTGGTCCAGGTGGGCGACAACGCCGACTACGTCAAGGTGCTCGACTTCGGCGTCGCCAAGCTGCGCGACCACAAGAGCGAGGCGGGGACGTTGACCCAGGCCGGTTCGATCTTTGGCACACCGCGCTACATGAGCCCCGAGCAGTGCAGCGCCCAGCCGGTCGACGCCCGCAGCGACCTGTATACGCTGGGCATCATCCTGTACGAGATGGTGACCGGCAACGCGCCCTTTGGAGGCGACCAAGCGCTGCAACTGCTGCTTGCCCACGTCAACGAAGCCCCGGTGCCGCCGAGCAAAGCCACCGAGCAACAGGTGATTCCGGCCGAAGTCGAAGACCTGGTCTTGCAGTTGCTCGAAAAACGCCCGGAAAAGCGCGTCCAAGCCGCTGGAGAATTCGCAAAACGGTGCCAAGAGTTGGCGGACGCATTGCCGACGGCGTTCGACCAGCACGTGGGTTCGGCCGAGGCCGAAAGTCTGGGCGTGCGCCTGGGGTCCGCCACGACCGCGGCCGTGTTGACCGCGCGCACCGTGCGGCCGATCGTGCCCGGCGACCAGACCGCGGACCTGTCGGCGGTGCCCGACCTGGTGATGCCGGCGCCTGCGACGCCGAAATGGCCGCTCGCGGTCGGCGCCACCATCGCCGCCGCCGCGGTGGCCATCGGGTTGTGGGCCGCGACCCGACCACCCGATGTGGTGGTCAGGACTGAGGTGGTCAAGGAGCAGATCGCCGTGCCGGTTCCGGCGCTGGTCGACGACAAGGTGGTGCGCATCACCGTCAACAGCAACCCGCCAGGCGCGCAAATCCTCAAGAATGGCAAACTTCTGGGCACGACGAATGCCACATTGGAGATGCCCAAAGGCAGTACCGACGAATCGTGGCTCTTGCTGCGCGACGGCTACGAACCGCACACGATCAAGGTCGGATTCGGCGCGGCCCAAATGCTGTCGATCGACCTCAAGAAGTCACCCGACCGCGGCCCGCCCGTTGCCGATCCCAAGGCGCGACCGCTGGACAAGCCGGCAGGGGTAGCGGCGGGCGTCAAGAAAGACGGCGTTGCGAAGGTCGAAACCGCCGCGCCGCCCAAACCGGAGCCACCCAAGGCCGAGGTCAAGGTCGAGCCCAAGGCCGTCGAACCGCCCAAGCCGCCACCGCCCAAGCCACCGCCCAAACGCGAAGACAAGATCGAAGACCCGGATTTGCAGTAGCGGTCGACCGTCAGCCGCTGGCGAGTCCAAGCTACGCGCTACGGGTGCGCACCGCAATGAACTGAATCAGGGCGCCGCGACCGACGGCGCCGATAGGGCCAAGATCGAAAGCGACCCGACCGCACGCCATCCGCATCAAGGCACCTGCAACTACAGCGACTTGGCGCAGCGGAATCCCCAATGCGTTTGCGGATTGCCGGTCGGCTCGACGGCTTGGCTGCGGTTGTCAAAGCGACCATCGCAGGCCATCTTGTCGGCGCTGCCGCTGTGGTTGTAGTAGCTGCCGCCGCGCACGACGCGATGCTGCGCAAAGTTCTTGCCCAGTGGGTAGCCAGGCAAGGGCGCGCTGTCGGCAAGGCGGCGGGCACAGATCGGGGTCTCGCAGGGCTGATAGCAATTGGGCTTGCTCTTCTCGGTCGAACCGGCGCCGCACTTGCACGGTTGGCATTGACTGGCGCACTCGGCCTTGGCCTTGATCTGCAGGCAGGACTTGCAGCCCTCGCACGTGTAAGGGTTGTCCGGGTTGGCAAGGTCACAGGTCAGTTGCTTGACCGAATCGCTGGAGGTGTACTCCGCCACGTTGCCCGCGAGGTCGAAGACCTTGACGCCACCGATGACCACGACGTCGTCCACGGACGACTCCACGGGTTTCGTCAGCTGCAGGCCACCGTTGCATTGCGCGATGTTGACGTCCTTGTCGCACTTTTTCAGGGCCGGCTGAAATCCAGGCTCCGCCCAGGGGTAGATGCGCTTTTCGCCGACGGTCTTGGCCGCGCCGCCGGCCGCGACCTCCCATTCAAATTCGGTGGGCAGGCGCTTTCCGGCAAACTTGCAGTATTCCTCGGCCTGCTTGTGGCGGACCATCACCACCGGATAGCGGTCGTAGCGCGAGTTGGTGTAGTAGTCCGGAATGCCGCTTGGACCGTTGTCGCCAGCGGGCTTGGAGCACTGCTCCATGGCGTCACAGTGCCCGTACTGCTCAATAGTGACTTCGTGGACGTCGATCGCAAACGGCTTGAGATCGACGGTCGCCGTCGGTTGGCTGGGGTCGAAGGTTTGGTTGGTTTCGCAGGCGGCGCCCTGCGGGATGTTGCAGCCCTGTTCGCCGGTGCCGAACAAGTAGGCTCCGGCCACCTGCACAGTGGCCATGGCGGTGAGCTTGGGTGGATCCCTGCCCGTAGCGCAGGTGCAGGCCAGCAGCGCAGCCGCGGCCCAGAGCGCCAGCCGTCCCAGAATGCCCATCGACGAGGCCCGCGGCGGTGCAGCCATCATTTGGGCTTGACCTCAAGGCCACCGAACGGGCCGACTTGTTCACCGGGCGGATGGACTGCCCCTTCCGTTAGTTCTTCAGGCGGAATGCCTTGCTGTAGCGCGTCCCACACCACCAGCACCAGGCCGAGACCGACCGCCCCGCCACCAGCGCGGTAGCCCAGGTTCTGCAGGTTCTCGAACTTCTGAAATGTAGGCGTTCCGCGGTATTCCTGGTTGGCCGTCCACGAGGCGGCGCCGCCGCCGCCCACAGCCAAAGCGCCGAGCACGATCAGCGGCCAGCCGAGGTAGCTTCGAAAACTCGCCACCCTTTCGGTGCGCTTGAGGTGCACGAACAGCTTGACCACGCGGTCGTCGGGCACCTGGGCCTGATGGCCGCTGGTCCTGTAGCCCAGCCGCGCCAGCGTGACCTGGTGCGGTCCAGGCTCAACGTCCAACACGCCGGCAAAGGGTGTGACGGCGGCCACTTTGCCGTCCACCACGACCTGCGCGCCTTTGACATTGCACCATACACTGATGCCCCCGCGTTTGACGATGGATTTCATGGACAGCACCACGGCGACCCTGCCGGTCAGCGGCACGTCGAGGTCGGCGTCCAGGTCCGAGTGCTTGGGTAGCTTGAGCACGATCTTGTGGCGACCGGGCTGCATGCGGGTGACGAACGGGGTCGAGCCAAGGGTGACGCCCCCTGCGAGCACCTGGGCCCCTGGGGGCATCGATTGGATCGACACCTCAGGCAGCGCTTCGTAGGCCCGGCGCTTGAGGTCGTCGATTTGGCGCAAGGTGTCGGCGCGGTCCGGCGACTCGAGGCCACTGTTCTGCTGGCGATAGGTTTCGAGATAGCGCTCCAGCTGTTGGACGGCTTCGGCGTATTCTGCAAGCTTTTCCTTGCACTTGGCCATGTTGTACAAGAACGCAGGGCGCGGCTGCACCGCAAAAGCCTTCTCGAACAGCGCGAACGCCTGACCGTATTTCTTGTCCTTGTACGCGAGCTTGGCCTCGTCGCTCAGCCTGTCGGCCTCAGCGACAGCGGGGTCCACCGGGACGGGCGGCGGGGCGGCCTCTGCGGCAGGCGGCGGCGGTGGCGGTGCTGCGTCGTCCGCCAGAACCCCGGTTGCGATGAACGGGGCGGCCAGCCACAGGCACGCGGCCACCGCAGCAGTTCGCCTGGATGTGCACGCCAACGATGTCACCGTGAATTCCTGATTTGCGAGCGCGCCAAGCGCAGACCGTGGCGGTCTGTAAACGGTTCGCAGCCTGCCAAAGATAGCACGCAGCCGCGAGCGCTGACAACGCCGGCTACCTGTCGACGGCCGTGCAGATGATGATGAGTTTGTCGCCCCAAGGCCGCACGTCCAGCGTGCGACCGCCCGGCGCCACCGACCGCACCGTGCGCGATTTGGGCAGTTCGAGCTGGTGGCGGACCCGCAGCGGCGGACCCGCAACCAATTCCAGAAGGTGCAGCGCCAGTTCTGCGCCATCAGGCAGCTTGACGGCCTGGCGCTGGCCGACCCCCAAGCGCATCGGGTGGATACCGACCAGGGCAAACGTGTTGAATTCCTGGTGCAAGGTCTCCAATTCGCGTTTGAGGTCGGCCAGTTTCGGATCCACCTTGGGCGCTGGCGCCTTGCTGCCCTCGATGACGCGCACGGTGAAGCCTGCCGTGGCCGCCTGAGCGCGCGCGTGTGTTGGCGCGAGCACCCAGGTCGCACAGCAGAGGGCCGCCAGCGTCATCCACAGACGGCGACCGCACTGATGCCTTGGCGTGAGGTTGCGCATCAGCCCTCCCCTGGCATGGCGTCGGCGAAATGCCAGATGACCGTCGGCCGGTCCGGTTCGGCCGCCGGCTTGACGGTGATGGACTCGCCGTCCACCTCCATTTCTTCAATGATCACTGGCTGATCTCCGAGCACCGCATCTTCGGCCACCGCGGCGGCGTTGGCGGTGCGCGGATCCATCGCCGCGGGCCGCAGCGCCACGCCGATCCACACCGCAGCCACCACCGCGGCGCCAAAGGCCACGCTGACCTTGCCAAACCCGAATGCGCGCAGCCATCCGATGGGGTCGAACCCAGTGGCCTTGTCGGGCGCGGGGGCTGGGCGCGGCGCGGGCGGAATCCGCGTCATCACCCGGCCGCGCACCATGGACAGATCGGCGGTCACCCGCGCGGCGGCGGCCTCGCCTACGACCAGTTCGCGCACTGCCGCTTTGGTTGCGCGCACGTCGTCGGCGATGGCGCGTGCGGCCGGGTTGTCGGCGAGCAACCCCTCGGCGGTCCGCTGGCGGCCGGGATCGTTCGCCAGCTCGCCGTCCACGTACAGCAGGACCAGTTCCAGATCGGCGTCGTCGAGCTCCGACAGTGTAGAGAACTCAGACACGGGTCGCCTCCTCGCGGTAGTCGGCCAACTCGACCTGCAACCGCTTGCGGGCATAGAACAATCGGCTCATCACGGTGCCCCTCGGGATGCCCATCTCGTCGGCGATCTCCTGGTAGGAGTAGCCGTGTACGTCGCACAACAACACGCACTGGCGGTGCGTCTCGGGCAACGTCGCAAGCGCGCGCTCGAGCCGATCGCCCAGTTGCGATCGCGCCCGCTCTTGCAACGGACTGGCCCGGCCGAACGTGCCGACGGCCGGGAGATCGGTTTCCGCCATGTCGTCGGCCGACACGCGGTCGTCGAGTTCTTCGGCGCGGCGGGTGCGGCGGCGGCGCAGGCGGTCGATGCAGCCGTTGGCGGCGATGCGGAATACCCACGCCCGAAAATTCGAGTCGCGACGGAACATGTCCATGTGCGTGAACACCTTGAGAAAGGTGTCCTGGACCATGTCCATGGCCTCGGCGTCGTTGTGCAGGTGCGACATGCACAGGTTGTAGATCGGCCGCTTGAGCCGATCCACCAACTCGCCGAAGGCGGCGCGGTCGCCATCGAGGGCTGCGTTGACCAAGGCTTGTTCGCGCTCGTCCACCACGGAAGCCGCGCTCCAGACGCGGGCAACGTCCGCGCAGGCCGATTATTCACCGAATCGCCGGACCTGCGCCAATTGCGGCGCACTGCCACCCCGCGCATTCCGCGGCCACCTGTGGCAAAACACGGCGCGGTCCCCCGTGGGACGCGAGGTGAACGATGCGGCGAGCCGTTCGTGGTCCGTGGATCGCAACGCTGGCGTTGGCCAGCTGGGCCTGTGCGAAGTCGAACCCGGCGCCGCCCGCGCCTGGCGCCGAACCATCGGCTGCGGTGCTGAGCGCCCCGGAAGCAGCCACAACAGCGGTACACGCCGCCGAGTCTGCGACCGAGGCCGTTGCGCCCGCGGAGGCGCCAAGCCCGGTGGCCTTGCCGCCAGCGCCCAGCGTGACCGAGGCCGAGGTGCGCGGCCTGCTCGACCTGTGGCTCGCCGCCCAGAACCAAGGCGATTTCGCGACCTACCAGGGCCTGTACGCCGCCCGCATGACCGGTGTGCGGCGCGTGGGAACCGTGCGCCGGCAGTTTTCGCGCGCGGGGTGGATGGCCGACCGCAAGCGCATGTTCGGCAAGGCGATGCGCGTGCAGGTGCAGGACGTGCAGATGGCGATCGCGGCCGGCATCGGCCAGGTGCGGTTTGTCCAGACGTTCGAGACGGGGACCTTTCGCGACAAGGGACCCAAGGCGTGGATGGTCGCCAAGCAGTTCGATACGCCGCGCATCGTCCGCGAGGAAATGTTGGGCTCGGTCGTGGCACCCGGCGAACCCGCGCTGCCGCCGCCCGCCGAGCAACTCGCGTTGGCGATGCGGGTCGGCGCGTCCATCTGGCTCACCATAGACGCTGTGCCCTCGGCCGTGGACGCATCCCCGACCCTGGCGCAGCAAGGCGGAGTCTGGGCCGCCGCCGCGCCTCTGGACTGGTCCGGTGCGCGCATGCCGTGGAAGGACCGTGACGTGGTCGTGTACGGCCAGACCGGCGAAGTGTGCCGCGGCCAGGTGGTCGAGGTGGCGGCGATCGCCCGGGCCGTCCCGCATTTTGGGCAAGTGCAGGATTGGACGGAGGGTCCGGTGACCCGGCGGCCCGCGGCCGACGCGATCGCTCGCGCGGTGTGGGACCTCGGCAAGGGCGACGCTGTGACAGCGGTGCGGGTGCAGCCCTACGGGACGCCTGGAAACCGCTCGGACTGCCCCAAGGCCTTGTTCGGCCGGTTTGCGCAACTTGCGGCACCGCGGTTCTTGGGTCGGGACGACACCAAGGCTGGCCAACTGCGAGAGACCGCCCTCGCGACCCTGCGCGCCGAGCGCGCGTTTGCCGACATCCAGCGCATCTACAGCAGCGAGGTGGAACCGCCGCGGGCGCTGACCTGGGACCAGTACCAACACGCGGTGACGCAGGTGGTGTCGTTCGAGGGCCGCGGCGTCCGCCTGGTCGTGACCCGTGCGCAGGCCGGCGAGCCCTGCGGCGGCTTCTGGGGCTCGCATCTCGCGATCTGGACCGCGCGACCGCGGCCACCGGACAACTACACACTGCTGCTGGCGAGCGACCCGGCGGCCGGCGGCGAGGTCTTGCCCGAGGCCGCGGTGGACGTCGACGGCGACGGGCGCTACGAACTGGTCGCGCCTGATCGGGTGTGGCGCCAGGTCGGCCCGGCGTGGCGGCCTGTGCGCACGTGGACGGTGCCGGACTACGACTGCCCCTGTTGAATTCCGCCCGGTCGCGCGCAGGCGTCCGCGCCTGCTTCGGGCCCAACTGAGGGTGTTGAGAACGCCAGTGTCTGCCTGCCCGGGCCCTGTGCCTGGCCCCGTACCTGCCCCTGCGCCTGACTGCCGCCACAGCGCCAAACTCGCGTCTGGACGAGACCGGCGGCTGCTGACCCTGACGACCCAGGATTGCCACGGTCCTTCGCGGCCGTTGCTGGCTGCCGAGGACGGCGACCCGGCTGCAGCACTGCCGCAGTCCCACGGACACCGCGACCGCAGAGGTTTCAGAGTCAGCCGGCTGCGCCGGACAGGTCCAGGCCCAGGCCCAGGTGCAGGGTCGGCCGGCGCCCACGACGCCGCAATGCCCTTGGCACGCCGCGCAATCCCTGTCACCCTGCGGCGATGGCCGGCGGGCGACCCACCATTGTGCTTTTCGACGTCGATGGCACGCTCGTGCAGACTGGCGGCGCGGGTCGCCGGGCGATGGAACATGGCTTCGCGCAGGTGACCGGGCGGCCCGATGCCTGCACTGGGTTTTCGCTCGCCGGCATGACCGATCGCGCCATCGCGCGCGCTGGGCTGCGCGCCGTGGGGACCGCCGACACCGAGGCGGCCATCGACGCGGTGCTGGCGGCCTACCTGGGGGCGCTGGACCGGGAGTTGGCGGGGGCCGACGGCTATCGCGTGCTCGACGGCGTGGTCGAATTGCTTGCGGCGCTGGCGGGCCGGCCGGACCTCGCGGTCGGCTTGGGTACCGGGAACCTGCGCGACGGCGCCCGTCTCAAGCTCGCGCGCGGCAACCTTTGGCGATGTTTCGGCTTTGGCGGGTTTGGCTGCGATGCCGAAGACCGCGTGGCGCTGGTGCGGGCCGGCGCCGAGCGCGGTGCGCAGGCCTTGGGCGCGCCGCTCGATCACTGCGCGGTGTGGGTGGTCGGCGACACGGCAAGGGACGTCAACGCTGCGCATGGAAACGGTTTTTTCTGTCTCGCAGTTGCCTCGGGCGGCGCGGACCTGGCTGCGCTGCGGCAATGCGGGCCGCGGGCCGCCGTGGCCACGTTGGCCGACTCTGCCGTTGTTTCGTTGCTTTCGGGCGCGGCCTGACGTCGTGGCCGGCGGCCGACCGGTTGCTTCCCTGCGGCTGCCCGCCTACCCTTGCCGCCGATGAGTGCCCTTGCCGTGCCAGTTTCCCTCCTGCTCCTGGCCCAAGTCGAAATGGACCCGATGACCGCCGCCTTGCAGTCGCGCGGCATGGTCCTTTTCGTGTTGGTGGCCCTGGTCATCCTGTCGGTGGTGTCGTGGGTCATCATTGGCAGCCGCGCCATCGCGCTGCGCGCCCTGCGCAAGGAGACGGCGGTCTTTCGGGGCCAGTTCGCTGAGTTGCTCAAGACGGCCGACCTGACGACCGCCGCCGAACACTTGGGCAAGAAGCACGTCAGCCTGCCGCACACACGGATTTTGGCCACTGTGCTCAAGGAGTTGCATCAACTCGAAGTGCTGGGCCCCCTGCGCGAGGAAGACCTCGACAGCCTGGAGCGCGCGATGCGCCGGACCGCCGAGCCGTTGGTCGACGACCTCGAATCCGGTCTGCAACTGCTGGCCACGACCGCGACCGCTGCCCCGTTCATGGGCCTTTTCGGCACCGTGTGGGGCATCATGGGCGCATTTGGCGGGCTGGCCGACACCGGCACCATCTTGCAAACGGTCGCCCCGCACATCGCACAGGCGTTGGTGGCGACCGCGGTCGGGTTGCTGGCGGCGATTCCGGCTTCCATCGCGTACAACGGGCTTGGGCGCATCGTGCGACGGTTGGTCACCGACCTCGACTGCTTTGCCGAAGAGCTGCTGATCCAGATCCGCAGGCGCCACCTGCGATCGAAAGACTGAGCACGCGATGGGCATGGGCGGTACCGGCGGTGGCGGAGGTCGCGGGCGCATCGCCCAGGGCACGCTGTCCGAAATCAACGTCACGCCGATGGTCGACGTCATGCTCGTGCTGCTCGTCATCTTCATGGTGGCGTCGAGCGTCGAAGCGGCGCGCATCTCGCGCGAGGCGGAGACCTTGCGCCAGGTCGCCAGCGAAGAAATCGCCGCCAAGGCGGCCACCGACGAGAACCAGGTGCCCGTGGACCTGCCCAAGCTCAAGGCCGACAAGATCGCGGCCGGCAGCAAGGCCGGCAAGCCCGTGGTGAGCTTCGACGGCGATCGCAAGGTGTGGCTGGACAAGGAACTGCTGGTGGACTGCAAGGCCAAGGCGGTCGACGCGTGCCTGGATGGATTCGAGGCCGGCCTGCAACACTCCAGTCGCGGCAAGGGGTTGCGCGACGCCCATTTGCGCGCTGATCGCCGGCTGGACTACGGGCTGGTGCTGGCGCTGATGGCGCGCATGCGGCGGGTCGGCATCGAGCACTTTGGCTTGGTCAGCGAAGAGCCGCTGGGACGGTAGGCGATGCAACCCGCCCACGTCGGCATCACCCGCACCGACCTCGGCGTCGGCGCGGCGTTGGCGACGGTGGTGCACGTGGGCGTCGGCTTTGCGATGTGGCTGGCGCCCGCCACCGATTCGGGGGCCGTCAAGACCGAAGAGGACGTGAGCGTGCCCAACTGCGCGGCGGTGGTATCGACTGCATGCCTGGCACCCGGAGAGCGCGCGACCCGCTCCCGCGCCGAGGACGACAAGAAGCTCAAGCAAGTCGAAGAGCGCCGCTGTCCCGAACCCGTGCGCCGCGCGTTGCGCCGTGACCTGGAGTCGCCGCCGGCCGTCGAAGTGGACCTGTTGCAAGCCGAACTCGTCGCCGCAAAGGGCGTGGAGACTGGGACAGTGCTGGCCCAGCCGGCCCAGGTCCAAAAGCCGGCAGAATCAAAACCCAAACTCGCCGAGGCGATGGGCCTGGAAAGCAAGCTGGGCGACCTGCTCGACAACGAACCCCGCAGTGACGAACTCAAGAAGAAGAAACTCGGCGACATCCTCGGCAAGGCCGACGGCAGCGAACACGGCGAAGGCAAGGTCAACCGCAGCGGATCGGCATATGTGCGCGAGGTAGAGTCGGCGGTCAGGCGCACGTTTCGCGCTCCGGCCGGCATCCCGCCTTGGGAACTGGTGGACCTCGAAGCCAAAGTGCGGATCGTTCGCATGACTGCGGCCGGCGCCGTGCTCGAGTGGAAGTTCGACAAGAAAAGCGGCAACGACAACTACGACGACGCCATCGCCGGCCTGATGAACGGCTACAAGTCCGGCATGCGGTCGCTGCCTGAGCCGCCGGCCGCCATTTTGGAGCAGATCAACTCGCGCGGTCTGCCGATGACGTTCCGCGGGGCGCGCAACTGAGCCACCTTGCGCCGCCTGCGAACCCGGTCCATGCTCGCGCCCGCCCTTGGAGGACCGAATGGCCCACACCGTCGAACTGAACATCACCGACCCCGGATTCCGGCGGGCGCGCACCGTCAACTGGGTCAACCTGGGCCTGCTGTACGCGCTTTTCTACATGTCGCGCTACAACTTCATGGCCTCGGTGACCGATTTGTCCAACACCTTCGGCTGGTCCAAGGCCGACATCGGCGTGTTCGAAACGGTGATGCCGCTCGTGTACGGCATCGCGGTCGTGGTCAATGGCCCCATCGCCGACCGCATCGGCGGCAAGAAGGCCTTCCTCATCGGCACGGTGGGCGCCATCCTGGCCAATTTCGCCTTTGGGTGCGGCGCATTTTTCATCGCCAAAGAGGCGGTCTGGGCCGGGACCGGCATCGACCGCCACGTGGTCGCGCCGGCAGAGTTCGCGCATGGCTTCGACAGCCGCACGTTCCTCATCTATCTCGCCACCGCCTGGGGCATCAACGGCTATTTCCAGTCGTTCGGGGCGCTGTCGATCGTCAAGGTCAACGCCCACTGGTTCCACGTGCGCGAGCGGGGCACGTTCGCTGGGATCTTCGGCATCCTCATCCGATTCGGGTTGGTGCTCGGCACCTCGGTGGCGCCCGCCATGATCGGCGTGTTCGGCGGCTGGCAGTACGCGTTCTGGGTGCCTTCAGCATTGCTGGTGGTGCTGTTTGTCACCAACTACCTGTACATGCACAACTCGCCCAGCGACGCGGGCTTTGAGGAACTCGACACCGGCGACGCGACCGACGACGGTCCGGGCGGCGTCAGCGTCGGCGACATCCTCAAGAAGGTGTTCGTCAATCCGGTGACGCTGACCATCGCGCTGGCCTCGATGATGATCGGTCTGGTGCGCCGCAGCGTGCTGGACGGAGCGTGGATGCCCAAGTATTTCGGAGAGTTGTTCAACGTCGACCGCTCGACCGGCACCTGGCACTTGGCGTTCTGGCTGGCGGCGGCGGCGGGCATCGCTGGCGGTTTCGTGTTCGGCATTGCCTCGGACCGCGTGTACAAGGGGCGGCGTGCCCCGGTGGTGGTGTTCGGATTCCTGGGCATGGCCGTGGCACTGGTGCTGTTTTCGGCCGTGCACGCGGCCGGCGTCGGCGTCGCAGCCACGGTGGCCGTGATGATCGTGCTGTCGTTCTTCGTCAACGGCGCCCACGGCATGATCGGCGGAGCGGCGTCGATGGACTTTGGCGGCAAGAAGGCGGCGGCTACGGCGGCTGGGCTTTTCGACGGTATGCAATACGTGGCGAGCGCGATCATCGGACCGACGGTGCCGCTCTTGGTCAAGCACTGGGGCTGGGCGGCGTGGATCGCCGCGCCGATTCCATTTGCGTTGATCGGCGCCGCGGTGATGGCGCGCCTGTGGAACGCGACGCCGGGCAAGAAGGGCCACTGACAGGGTGTGGCCGAACCACGCGGTCGGCCCCGGCACGAGCGGAGGCCGTCGGACGACTGGGGCGCTGCCCCATGCTGCGCCGCAGGGAGCCTGGCGGCCGACAGCAATGCAGGTCGGAGCGGATGGTTGCGCGCAGCACGCGTGTCCATCAACAACACCCGCTGAACTCACGGTCCTGCTGCGGCGGTCGCGGCGGCCCCGGATTCCGTGTCGCCCGCGAAGTCCACGCCGACCATGACCCGCACGGCCCATTCGCTGCGGCCGGCCCAGAGATCCCTGGAGTAGACCGGCGCGACGCCAAGCGACAGCCTCTTGCTGCCAAAGCCGATGAGCGGACCGGCGTTGAACTGGAACGTTGATCCGTCGCGGGTGACGTCGGCGAGCGCGCCGAGGTACATGCCGCGCCACCAGTACTGTCCGCTCAGCCACGAGTAAGCGCCGACCATCGCGCCGCGGTCGTAGTAGATGTCGTTGAACCAATCGGCCTCGAACTCGCCTTTGGCGTAGTACAGTTCCAGATTGACCAGCGGCGCAAGCTCTGCGGCGACATAGGCGCCCGCCTTGACCAACAGCGCGAGGTCGCCGTCCAGCAGACGGAACGACGGTCCCACGTAGGCGCCCAGCGACTTGTCGGCGCCGATTGCCCAGCCGTACACGGCGACCGCGATCGGCGGGCCCCCTTCGGCCAGCGCAGCCTCGGTGCCGGCATAGATGAGGGTCTGGGCCCGCGGCAGGCCGTGCACTTGGACCGCGGTCGCCGCGCCCAACCCGAGCAAGGCGGCGGCGAGGCGCGGGACGTGCAGCCGGGGCAGTGCGAACTGGGTCCCTTTCATGGCACCCTCCCATGCGGTGGGCGGCCCGCCGCGTCAGGGGTTTGACGTCGCTCCGGGCGCGCTCGCGATCTGCCTGCGGGCTCCTCGACCTCGCGACGGACAGGTCTTGAACACATCCTCTCCCAGGGTGTTTATGTTTGATTGCCGTCGCGAGCGGAATCAGGCGCCCGACAGGCGAGGCGGAGGTTGTCAGGCGACTGAGGCGAAGCCCCAAGCTACGCCGCAGGGAGCCTGGCGACCGACAACAAAGCATGTCGGGATGCATGGTTACGCGTAGCAGGCGTTTCAAACATAAACACCCTCTCAGGGCGGCGCGTCCGGGGTGTTGGCGGGATCGACGGCGCGCCTGCCCGGTGCGCGCGGACCGTCGAGCGGGGGCATCGCTGGCGCGAATTCGTTGGCCTTGCCCGGGGCCGCGGGCGGCTGACCTTCCCACGGGCCGCCGCGGTAGTCCACGACGATGAGCAATTCTTCAATGGTCGCGTAGGACACGGATGGGGCCAGCACGAACTCGTGGTACAGGCCGCTGCGCACCGAACGGGCATCGGTGATGTGCCCGACCTCCAAGCCGGCCGGGAACACCCGATCGTGGCCGGTCGTGAGCACGGCGTCTCCCGCCGCGAGGGCCGAGCCGCGCTCGGCATTGTCGAGGTACACGAACTGCGCGCCGAACTCGTTGCGCTTGCCCTTGCCGCGCACCGATCCGACCACGCCCTTGCCGGTGACCATGGCGTGGACCTGTGACCGCGCGTCGGTCACCAACATGACGTCGGCGTAGGCCCCGGCAAGTTTCTCGATGTGGCCGACGATGCCGTCGTGGGTGATGACGGCTTGCCCCTCGCGCACCTCGGCGGCGTCCTGCACGTCGATGCGCAACCGCACCACCTGGAAGATCTGCGACACGTCGCGGCCGACCACGCGCGCGGGCACGGTCTTGAAGGTACGGCGCTCGGCCCGAAATCCGCACAGGCGCTTGACCCGATCCAACTCCTGGGCCTGGCTGCGGCTGCGCAAGGCCTCGCCGAGGAGGATGCGGTTCTCGCGTTCAAGCTCCTTGTTGCGGGCCTCGGTTTGGGCGAGCAGCACATAGCCGTGCAGGAGGTCGCGGACCCCGCCTACCGCGGACTGCGCCAGACGCGCGGGCGGCGACGTCAGGGCCAGCAGCGCCCTTTCGACCCACGAGGTCTCGGGCCGGGCGCGGCCGTGGTAGTACATGCTGACCAGCGGCAGCACGAAGGCGAAAAGCACCAGGAGCGGCCGGCGGTAGCGGCGCAGCAGTTCGCGCAGCATGGACTAGTACCTCAGGCCCGAAGTTCGCGCCGGGTTCCGGCGCGCAACCGGGCCGAGGTACTTCCGGCCGCGGCTGCGGCCGGACGCGGGGGTGAGCGCGCATGGGCGCGCGAGGGGGCTGCGAGCCCCC
>VGRO01000018.1 GCA_016875335.1 Deltaproteobacteria bacterium
CACGATGACGCGGTTGAAGTTGTCGCGCCGCGTGCCGCCGTCGGTGACCGCGAATTGCTGCACGTGGCCGGCGTTGAACTTGACCAGCCAGCCGTCGTAGTTGCCGGCGCCCGAAGTGTTGGTCTCGATATTGAAGCCCTGCGATTCCAGGCACAGCCGCCCCACCCGCCGAGGCGGAGCCGGTGCCAGACCCTTGGCGTGCAGGCGCCGTCGCAGACCATGCAGACGCCCATCAGCCACTTTGCGCTCAAGCCCGGCGAAGCCGCGCTGTCGTTGGCGGTGACCTGGCCGAGCGGTTGGGCGCACACCGTCGCCACGCCGGCCAAGGGCAAGCTCTTGGTGGCGGAGCCCAAGCTGGTCGAACTGTCGTCGCGCTGGTCGCCCAAGGGCCAGACGCCGGTGACGGTCACGGCCTGGCACCTCGACGCGGCTGGCAAGTCCGTGTCGCCGCCCACCTGCACCATCGAACTTGCGGACGGTGCCCAAGGCCAATGGGCGGGGCCGGCCAATTGCTCGGCCAACGCCTGCGCGCGCATCTGGCAGGGCGTTGGGGTCCAACCGGGGGGTTCTGACGCCATCGTTGCCCACTGCGGCGGCAAGGCGCTGTCGGTGCGGCCGCGCATCTTCTACTGACCATGCTGCAGCGCCAGGCGTTGGTCATCGGTTGGGTCGCGTTCGTCACGTTTGCGTGCACCGCCGGTGTCTCGCCCGCCGGGCCGACGGATTCGCAAGGCCCGCCTTTGCTGGACGCCGCAGAGGCTGGTGGCCAGGATGTTCAGGTCGACGACGGGTTGGACGCGCCGCCCGCTTCGGAGGTGGCCGCCGAGGCGACACTGACCCGCGCCGATGCTGCGGTGGCGCCCGATGGGCTGACCCCGACAACGGACACTGGGCTCGGCGACGCGAGTGCGGCGGCCACGGATGCCAGCGCAACGGTGGATGCAGCGGCAGACGTCAAGCCTGACACGGCCGGCCCCGCGCCGTCGACCCAAGGCGGTCCGGTGCCCGTCAAGGTCGGCGGCGCCATCGACCCCGGCACCCAGTGGCTGGCGTGGACCGCACCGGGCCAGCCCGTCCATCTCGTGTTCGGCCCACAGGGGGGCTACCACGTGTGGGTGAGCGTGTGCGTGCCGGCCAACGCCGGGACTCCGCTTCCGGTCAAAGTGGCGCTGACCGACACGGCCACTGGGCTGCCGGTGCCACCGGGGCCCTTGAAGCTCAAGACCAAGCTCGTGCCCGACCCCGACAACCCCGGCCAACTGTGCCGGCTCGCCATGCCCGCGTTCGTCGATTGCGCCTGCGAGATGGCCAATCGCGCCGTGCGCGTGCGGGTCGAGGTCGACACCGGCAGCACCGACCTGCCGCTGGTGAGCTGGGCCGAGCACTCCGTCGCGCCCCAACATGTCCAGGGGCCATGCCTGCCGCCGCTCTTGGCGTGTGCACCGTTCCTTTGAGTTCGCGTGCATGGACCCATCCTGAACCGCCAGGATCGAGCCCGCGGGGCGCCTGACGGTGTACGCCCTCCCTGTGTCGGTCGCCCGCACTGCTTGCGCGCTTCGATCGGTCCCCGTGGGCGCGTTCGCGGAACACCGGCGCGCCCATCGATCGGCGCGGACGGAACCCGGCCGGCCTCTCTACTTCAGCACCAACAGGCGGCGCCGCAGGTACCCCGACTCGACGGGACCGAAAAACGGCGTGGCGGCAAGCAGTTCGCCGGGGTCGAAGCTGTCTCCGGTCTGCATCAGGTTCGGGCCTGCTGTGTCGAGGTGGTGTTCGTCTTGCGCTTTGACGACCCACGGTCCCGGAATCCCCCCGAGCAGGCCATTGGGCGGCAGCCCCGGGTGGATGAGGCCCAGCGAGTGGCCGATTTCGTGCGCGGTCACCGCAGCCACGGCAAGGCTGACCAGCCGCATTTCGAGCTGGAACAACCGAGCGCGGTCGAACTCGGGGCCATCCGGCAGCCGCGCGGTTTCGAGGCTCGGATCGGTCAGCTGCGCGTCTCCTGGCTGCGACCCGAAGGGCTTGCCGCCCGCAATCGGCAACACGTCGCGCAGAATCGCCAGCGCCATCGGCTGGCCGATCGCGGCCTTGGCGAGGCTGAAGGTAAAGACGCCATAGCCCGGTTTGCTGTCGTCGTTGGGCTTGGCATTCCACGGGTCGATCTTGGCCAGACCGAAGAGTTGCTTGCCGTTGGGCTGCGGCGGGGCGAGGCCGCCCACGGCCATTCTCGACAACTGCGCGGGCGGCCATTGCGCGAGGTCGTCGCCGTCGAAAAGCACCTGGACGCGAATCGAGTCGACACCGATCGCGCCGGTCAGCGCATCCTGAAGGAAA
This sequence comes from Deltaproteobacteria bacterium, assembly GCA_016875335.1. GTDB lineage: Bacteria > Myxococcota_A > UBA9042 > UBA9042 > UBA9042 > SXRM01. The sequence continues at coordinate 2,335 of VGRO01000018.1, forward strand.
AACGCGTGCAGCCAGCGCCGCACCCGCTGGCGAAACAGTTGACGGATGGCCAGGTTGAACCCGGGGTCGCCACCCTGCAGGCCGAGCGCCGCCAGCGTCTCGTCGAAATCGCCGATTCCATTGGGCTTGTCGTTGGTGACCACCGTGACGTCGTCGCCCTGCGCCACCACCTTCAGCCCTGCCAGATCGCGGGTGAAGTCAATGAGCCACGGGTCCACGGCCTCGAACGGGTCGATGTCGGCCGTGCGGTCGGCCACGACCACAAAGGCGGTCGCCGCACGCTCCCCCGCGGTGGACGGTAGGTGCGCGGAGAGTTGCCACTGGCCTGCGCCCAGCGCGCCTGCGGCGACCGCAAACCTGGCCCGCCACGCCTTCTTGTCGGCGCTGGCGATCCAGCCCGTGGCGTGCGGTGCGAGGTCCACGGGTGGCGAACCGGCCTGGAGGGCGCGCAACGTGGCCGTCCGCGCGGGCGACACTGTCGCGACGGCGTGGACCTCGACCTCGAACCCTTGGGCCGGCACCGCCCACAAGAGCGGTGACCCATCCTTGGCCGCGCCCATCAGGTTCTCTGGCAGCCCCTCGACGCCGATCCATACGCGCTCAACAGGGCTCAGGGGCGCGATCTCTGGCGTCGCGGCTGCGTCGCCTGCGGCCAGAACTTCCGCATTTGCGACAGTTGCTTCAGCGTCGACCGCCGGTGGCGCCGAGACCGCAGCGCAGCCATGGCAGGCAACAAATGCCCACCGAGCCCAAGCGCGACCGCCGTCACTTGCCCACATGCAGCCCCGTGTCACCCTTGGGAACGTCGATCCCGCCCGACTGCTCCTTGGCTTTGGGTTCGTCCGGATCGTCGGTCACCCAGGTCTGGTTGTCGGCATAGGCACCGGATTTGGGAGGCTGCTTGCCGGGCTTGGCGTACAGATCCGAGCCGCCAATGTCCACGAAGAACGCCCAACTGGGGATGACCTCGTACTTGCCGCAGGTGCCGGGCGACCCGTCGTAGTCCGTGGCCCAGCCGATCGCCTTGTCGTTGTCGACCTCGTAGTAGTCTGCGCCGCCGTTGTCGACGAAAAGCCCGTGTCCGTGGCACTTGGCCGCTCCCTGGCTGCGCGAGGGCCCGCGGTAGATGTCGTCGCCGCCTTCGCTGACGAAAAGCGCGCTGGAGAAGTCGTGGCCGAGGCCCATCTGCGAGTGGATGGGCTTGAGCCGCAAGCCGTGCTCGTCGTCGCCGCCGCCGTCGAGAAAGAACGCCAACGCAAAGTGCGCGGCCGCGCCCTGGGCGTAGAACAGGCCATCGTAATGGTCGTTGCCGCCGCCATCGGCCAGGATGCCCGTACCGAACCAATAGCCCGTGCCCTGCACGAAGGTGCTGCCAGTGTAGCCGTCGTGGCCAGCGAGGTCGCGCAGCAAGGCGATGCCGCCGGATCGGTGCGCATTGTTGCTGTCGCGGCGGAAACCGAAAGCGGTGCCCTGGCACAGCGAACTATTGGCGTAGCCCGGGGTTTGCGGCGAAGGGTATTGCAGCGGTTTGTCGATGGCGCACAGGTAGTCGTCATTGCCTGCGCGGTCATAGAGCAGTCCACCCGACGATATCCACGCGAACCCTTGGGATTTGCTCACCGCCCAGCGCGTGTCATTGCCGCCGCCGTCATAGGCAATGGCGATCCCGATGACGGCCGCGCCCTGCACGCCGGCCTCGCCTTCGTAGCGGTCGTCGCCCCCGTCGTCCCACAGCACGCCGACGCCAAAGTTGGCGTAGCCCTGGGACATGCGCAGCGCGCGGTAGTGGTCCTTGCCACCGCCGAGGTCCACCAGCACGCCGACGCCCAATCGACCGGCGCCCTGGCGGCTCTGCGTCGACAGGGACCACGGCGCGTGGCCCGCCTGCGCCACCGTGCGGCTGTCTTCGTCGGGCGGCAGCACCCCCTCCCACGGTTTCGGGTCGGTGGCGGGCGCGTAGGTGTAGGTGTCGTCGCCGCCCAGGTCGATCGCGACGGCGATGGGGTTGTCGACACTGGTGTTGGCTCCGCCGCGGACGAGCCAGGTGTCGTTGCCTCCGGTGTCGATCGCCAGCAGCAGGTCGCCTTTGGTGTCGGGGTCCTTGGGGTTCCAGGTGTCGTCGGCGCCGCCACGCAGGACCACGCGACCGATCGGTGTCGTCGCCGAGAACAGGAACGGCTTTGCGCTCTTCGCCTGGGCCAGACCGCCCTCGTCGAGGGCCTGCATCATCACCAGCGCCGCCCGGAACAGGAGGTCGGTACGGGCGTCGAGCAAGAAAATCGGACCATCGGACTTGGTGTCGGGGTCCACGGCACCACCCGTGGTGGCAAACAGCATGCCGGCCCCCAGGCTGAACCACGCCTTGCGCCGGTTGGGGCTGCCGATGCCGTCGAGCCAAGCGTTGCGAAAGCCAACCGCCAGCGCCGACGCCAGCACGACCCGGGCAGCCACGCGTTGCACCTCGACGGGGACCTCGGCGAGCTGCGACTGCACCGCGACCGCGTCGAACTCCGCGCCAAACACACCGTGCAGGTCGGCGAGCGCCGTCGCGAGCGGCGCTTCGGCGGCAACCTCGGGCAACACGCCGCCGACGGAGGGTTGGCGACCCAGGCTGTGGGCGACGACGGCCAGCAGCGAGGTCATCGGGTGGTCGCTCTGCACGGCCGCATCCGCCGCGCGCGACAGGTTGTCGGCCCAGCAGCCGCCGAGGCCATCCAGGTCCTCCTGTACGGGGTGGAAATGCGGCAACCGCTGCGGGTCGCTGGCGATGGCGCCGCCGAACTTGGCGATTTGCGCCTTGGTGATGCCGACGCCCAGGTCCAGGCCAATGGCGCCCAGCAGCTCGGCCAATGGGTTGTCGGCGGGCGGTTGGGTCGGGCATGGGTTTGCCGCCGGCTGGACCCAGGGGCGTTCGTCGGTCCAAGGCACCTGCGGGGGCGGCCCGGTGTCGGCAGGCGCGTCAGGCCCAACGTCGGCCGGCAACTGGGCCGTGTCGAGACCGACGTCACCACTGCCGTCCGCGGCTGCATCGACCGCAGGTGCGTCTGGTGGGCCAGCGTCCGCTCCGCATCCTGCGAGTGCGCTCGCCCACAGGAGGGCCGCGAGATACCTGGAGGCGCACGACAACATAGAACGCTCCCCGGAGGTTGCGGTGCCGCGTCGGCCAAAGACCAAGCCGCACCCCTTGATGCGAAGCACGCAAACGCGCGCAGCGGTGCCGAGAGCATGGATGCGCCAGCGGCTACGGTGCATCTCCAACCAACGCATCGAAATCGTAGGTCGCATACCGCTGCCAGGTGGCCGCGAATCCTTTGGCGTCTGCGCGCGCAAAGGCAGCGTCCAGCGTGGCCACCCGCAGGGCGAGGCGGTCGACCAGCCGGTCTTGCGGTGCCATCGTGCGGGCCCGGGCAACTTCATCGGCACCGATCTCCCGCCAGCCGCGGCGCAGGGCGTGTGCGGCTTGCAGCGCGTGGTTCCACAGCAGCACGCGGCGGGTCGCCGGTTCGTTGAGGTCGGTCGCCGTCAGTCGCTCGAAAAGGCGCGACCACACGGCGTTCTGCCGTTGGCGGATCGCTTCGACATCATAGTCCAGGGCGCGCTCGCGATCGAGTTGCATCCGATGCAGCGGGCCATCAAAACTGAAGTATTGCGGCGGGATGCGGTTTGCCGGATCGGCCTCGGCGTACACCGACCGCGTTTCGACCAGTGTCATCAGGTTGCCGGTCGGCGAGCGGCCGAAATGTTGGGCCGCTTGCGCCAACACCGCCAGGTCTGGATGGCGCTGTGCCCACCAACGGGCAAACCCTTTGCCTCCGTCGGTGTCGCCGGTGCGCAAGGACAAGTGTGCGACCTGCCAGTCCGGCCGCCGGCCCTCGCCCAGGCGAAAAAGCGCTTCGTTGAACTGCGTGCCGAAATAGTTGGTCAGCACCAGCGCCCCCGGCGCTACCGCGCGCCGACCGACGCTGTCCAGGTGGTCCGTGGCCCGCAGTTCTGCGAGGTTGCAGGCGGGATCGCGCCAGTTCGCGCGCACCTGGAGGACGGTCGCAACCAGTGCCGCCGCGACCACGCTCCACGCCACTGCCCTGGTCGCCAGCACGCCGTGCAGCGCACCCAGCAGCAGCGCCACGCCGACGCCCAGGCCCGCGAGCGCCGCGAGCACGTACCCGTGGTCGTCCGGGTTGTGGGTGTCGACCCACATCAGCCCCTTGGTCAGCAGGGCACCGGCGAGCAGCAGCATCCCAGACCACGCCTCCGGCCGCTTGCGGAGGGCGCCCAGCACCAAGCCCACGACACCCGCCAGCGGTAGCCAGGTGCCTGCGCCTTGCGACACCATCGCCAGCAGGACCGCCATGTTGTCCGCTAGACCGCCGCGCTGGCCCGCGACCGAGCCCTGGAATTGCCGTGCAGTCACTGTGTCCCACCACCCGGCGAGCGTGGAAGGGTCGCCCCACCGCAACTCGACGTCGGCAAGCGCCCGCAGCGCGAGGCCGACATAGGCCGCACCCAGCCACGCACACAGGGCCACAACCATCAGCGCAAAACGGGGTGTTGTGGTCACCGTGCGGCGCAGCGCGGGCCACCCGGCCGCAAGCACGGCTGGCAAGGCAAAAAGGGCCACGTAATGGTGGTTGATCAGGCCCAGGCACAGGGCAACGCCCGCCTCGACGACCGCTGCCCGCGACCGCGGCGTCTCGCTCGCAACGAACGCTGCCCTTGCCCGCAGCGCCGCCTCGACCGCCCACAGCGACGTGGCGAGCGCGAGCGTGTACACCTCTGCGCGCACGGCGACCTGCCACAGGCTGGCCGACACCGCCAATGGCAGGGCCGCCACCCACGCCAGGCCCGCCGCCGACGAGTCCGGGAGCACCGAGCGCGCGATCCGCACCATGCAGGCCGCCGACAGCCCTGCGAACGCGGCCGAAAGCCACGCGACCCGGGCCGCGTGGGGACCCAGCGGCAGCAGTTCCGCCAGCGCCGCGATCGACAGCCAACCCGGATGGCCGGGCGGGTGGACGCCGCCCAGCGTGCGCGCCGCCGCAATCAGTTCGCCCGCGTCCAGCCAGCTTCCGGCCGGCGCAGCCAGCCAGGTGGTCGCCACGGCGGTGCACGCTCCGACGCTCCACGCCGCCGCATCGCTTCGCCAACCAGGCCGCGCATCAGGCATCGAAGAACCGCTCGTGGATTGCCGATTGTCCGGGCGACTCCTGGACCGACACCTGGACACGGTGCAGGCGCAGCGCGGGCAAGCGATCGCGCAGGCGATCGAGCACCTGGTCCGCGAGCCAACGGGCCAGCAGTTCACTACTGGTGTTGGCGATGTGCAGCAGGCACACGTCGCGCCGCGGAATTACGTAGTCGTCCACCGCGCCGTCGGGATGGGTGAAGCGCGCATGCACCTGGTGTTCACCTGCCTCGACGGCCAGGCGAGGGTGCAGGAGCGGCAACAGCGTGCGGTGGTCGAGCGCGTCGCAGCACTGTTTGAAGATCGGCTTGACCACGATGAAATCGGCGACCACGTGGCCCGGGTCGAGGTCGGCGTCCAGCTCCAGCGTGGCCCGGTAGTTGTGGCCGTGCAACTCTTCGCGGCTGCCGTCGGCGAAGATGAGGAAGTGCGCGCTGCCGAAGTTGAAGTACTGCTTGTCGAGCCGGATGCCGTAGCGTTGCCGCATCACGCCACCTCTCGAAACGCCGTCGGGCCGTAGTAGGTGCACGCAGACGTGCAGGTTTCGCGCACCGTGATCGCGTGCAGGCCGGGCAACCGCGGCGCGATGCGCGTCCAGAGCCACTGGCACACCACTTCCGAGGTCGGGTTGTCCAATCCTTCGATTTCATTGAGGTGGTTGTGGTCCAACTGGTCGAACCAGGGCTGGCACACCGCCTTGAGGTCAGCGTAGTCGATGACCCACTGCAATTTCGGATCGAGCGCGCCGCGCACCACGACTTCGGCGCGAAACGAATGGCCGTGCAGCCGCGCGCACTTGTGGCCGGCCGGCACGTTGGGCAGGCTGTGGGCGGCTTCGAATCGGAAGGTCTTGCGCAGTTCGAACATCGGGCAGGGCAGCGTCCGGCGGGACCTCTGAAGGTAGGCCGGACGCGCCATCCGGGCAAGCCGCGGCTGCGTTCGAAAGTGGTAAGACCACTTGACAACAAGATGTGTCCCGACTAGACTGGCGTCGGCGCGGACGACTCCGGTCGGCGCGTACGGCGAGGCGAAGGTGGGATTGACGCAGGTGCACAAGGTGTCGGTGGCCGACGAAGTGTTCCAGCAGTTGTCGACGGGCATCGTGCGCGGCGAGTGGACGGCCGGTCAGGCGTTGCCCAGCGAGCGCAAACTCGCCGAGGCCATGGGCGTGAGTCGTCCGCTGGTCCGAGAGGCCGTGCGGCGCCTGGAGCAGGCCGGCCTGGTGGCCATCCGCCACGGTTCCGGCCTCACCGTGTGCGATTTTCGCAGGACGGCCGGGCTCGACTTGCTGCCCCACCTCCTGCTGCGGCCCGATGGCGACGTCGATTGGTCTCTGGTGCAGAGCGTGATGGAGATGCGCACGGCGATCGCGCCCGACGCCGCCCGCCTTTGCGCGCTACGGCAGCCCTGGCGCGGCGCAGTCCTCGGCGAGTTGGCGCGCGAGATGCAGGAAGAACCGGACCTCGCGGCTCTGCAGTCCCGGATGATGCGGTTCTTCGACGAGGTCATCGAGGGCAGCGGCAATGTCGCATACCGGCTCGCGTACAACAGCCTGCGCCGCGTGTACGACCCGGTCCGCGACGTCATGGCCGGCGTCCTCGAAACTGAACTGCGCGACGTCGCACGGGTGCAGCGGCTGGCACAGGCCATCGCGCAGGCCGATGCAGACAGCGCTGCGCGGTTGGCGCGCGAACTGGTCCTGCAAGGGCAGGGCGCGGTCGAGGCAGCCATCGCCGTGCTGCGCACACCGGACAAGTAGTCATGTCAAGGAGAACATCGAGATGTCCACCGCAACCCTGCAATTGAGCAACCCTCCCGCCGCCCAACCCTGGGCGGGAACGGGCGACCGGGCCCTGTCGCCAGCGAGCGACGCCGAGGCCGCTGCGCTGGATGCACGCGCCCGCGCGGCCAAGCCCTTGACGGGCGACTGGGGCTTTGGCACTGCGCTGCGCCACTGGCTCAAATACCCGAGCACCCGTCTGATGGCGCTTTGCCTGTGCGTTCTGTCGGGTGCGCGGGTCGCAGCCGGTCCGCTCGGATGGCTCGATCTCGCAGTCGTGGCGGTCCTTTTCGCGTGGGAGCCCCTCAACGAGTGGCTCATCCATGCCCACTTGCTGCACCTCAAGCCGCGCCGTGTCGGGCCGAAGTGGTTGCGATTCCACTTGGACTTGCCGATGGCGCGCCGCCACCGCGCCCACCATGCCGATCCATGGGATCTGCCCAACCTTTTCATCCCGATTGGCGCAATTTTGTTCAGCATCGCGTTCCACTCCGTTGTGTTTTTTCTTGTATTGCCTACAGATCTCGCGCTGACGGCGTTGGCCGCCCTGAACCTCGTCGGCCTCTGGTACGAGTGGACGCACTTCATGGCGCACATCCCGTATCGGCCGTCGTTGCCGTGGTTGCGTACGCTGCAGGCCCGCCACCGGTTGCACCACTTCAAGAACGAGCGATTCTGGCTCGGCGTCAGCAGCAATCTGGGCGATCGGATGCTGAACACCCTGCCCGATGCCAAGCAGGTCGAGCCTTCGCCCACGGCGCGGTTGCTCCAGCGGTAGGTGCCCGCTCCCGCCCTTCGCTGGCGCACGGGCCTGATCGGTGGCCCGACGGCCGCGGCTGGGAGAAACTGCAAAGTCGTTGCGCGGCCATGCACAGCCACCCGCCGTTCCGCGCCGCCCACGGCCCGTGCGTCGGCACAGGCTCAGGCGGCGTCGCGGACGTCGCGACCGCCCGCAATTGTCGGGCAAGATCATTGATCTGAACAAAGCCCCCCTCCATGATGGACGCACGCGGGGCGCTCGTGCACACTTGGCGGCAGCCTGCGGGCGAGGTGCGCAATCGAACTCAAGCCAGCCAAGTTGGAACCGCCAGGTGCGTACCTTTTCGTTGAGGACGACGGGCGCGTGTATCGATTCGAACTCGGCGACGCCCAGGTCCGCATCGGCCGCGACCAGAGCAACGACATCTGGATCGACAGCCCGGCGGTGCGCCCGCAGACCTGCCTTGTCTACGCCCGCGACGGCGAACACCACCTCAAGGTGTACGACGGTGCCCGCGTATTGCTCAACGGGCAGGCGGTGCGCGGCCTCAATCGCCTGTATTCCGGCGACCGCATCGGCGTTGGGGACCGCGAGCTGTTGTACGGTCGCGACGACTGCCCGGCCGAACTCGCCATCGGCGTGACGGTGCTCGTCGACGGAGCCGCGCACCACGCCCAAGCGTTTCGGCGCACACGGACCAAAGTCGGTCGCCGGGACTGCGACCTTGTCCTCGACGACGAGAGCGTGGCAGACGCGCAGCTGCTGATCGAGTGCTACGGCGAGCACGGCTCGTATGTGGTCGATCTCGCCGCACGCGAAAATACGTTTCGCAACGGCAAACCCGTCGTGGATCGATGCGCTTTGCACGACGGCGACATCTTGCAATTCGGCAACATCGCGCTGCGCGTTCGCGTGTTGCCTGCCGAGGCGCACGGCCTGCTGATGAACGTGGCGCTGCCCGAGCGACAGGCGACCAAGGCCGCGGACCGCGCCGCCGGCCAGCCCGGAGTCGCGCACGCCGCACCGCGGTCGCCCAAGGCAGACGGCCGGGCGAGTCAGGGTGGGTTCCTGCGACCGGAAAGCAATCCCAACACTGCGCAGCCGGCCGCTGTACCGCTCGAACGGCGCCCACCCGCCCCCGAACCGCTGCCAGAGCCGCCGCCTGCTGACCACGCGGGGTCCGCTGCGACGCAGATAGGCTCCTTGCAGCAGATGCTCCGCGACGCTCAGTTGGGCAACGTAGCCGCGCTCGGTGAGCCTCAGCATACCGTCATGGCCGACGCCGTGCGGTCGCAACTGGGAGACTATCTGCCGCGTCCCGCTCCCGCCGAAAAGCGCGCGCCAGAGCAACTGCGCCCCGATGAACTCCAACCGCTCGACCAGCCACCGCCCCTGCCCAGCGCGCGCGACCAGTTGGCCGCAGGCAACGCGCCCGTCGAAAGGCCCGCGGTGCGCATCCAGATCGACAGGCCGCAGCCGGCCGTACCGCCCGCGCGGGGTCCCGAGCGTCGGCCTGCGTGGCAGGACGAGTCGTCGCAGCGCGAAAACCTGCGCGTGCGCCCGCGCGAAACGGAGCCCGATCCGCGCATGGTGGCGATGAGCGGCAGCCCGCATCGTCCGGGAACCGGGGGCTTTCACGAACTGCGCACCGAGATGCTCGACACCCAAGCCGTTCGCGACGGCTCGCGCGGCGACTGGCAACAGGATCCTATCTTGCGCCGCGTGTTCGCCAATTCCGTGATGCGGCCCGAGGGCGCCCCTTCCACCGAGGTCATGGAGGCCTACCAGCCGGCGGCCCACGTCCAGGACGGATGGCCACCGGGCCAGGCCGGCCGCCGCGAGTCGGAACCGGTGCGCGACGACGACCCACGCCACCGGCAGGCCCTGCGCGATCGCGCCGCCACCGAGGACCTTAGCGTGCCCGGCCAGCAGGATCGTTACCGGTTGGGGCGGTCGACCGGTGGTTGGGAAGGTGAGTCCCGCGACCGCAGTCCGCCGCGCGACGACGGCCGCGAAGAGCTGAAACCGCCGCGCGATGAGTTCCGGCGCAGCCAGAGCGTGGACCGCGATCCGCCGCGAGACGAGTTTCGCCGCAGCCAATCCGCCGATCGTCAAGATCCCGAGCGCTATCGCATCAGCCGTGGCGAGTCCCCCCAACGCCATGTGCAAGACGATCGGCCGCGGGTGCGAGTCCGCGAATTGAGCGAGGCCGAGCGCCGCGCCAACCCCGACTACGACCAGCCGACCGACCGCGCCAAGGGCCCACAGGGCGAAACCGACGCCAGCCGCCGGGAGCGCGAGCAACGCGTCATCGACAGCAGCCGACGCGGCTTCGATCGCGACCGCGACCGCTGATGGGTCGTCAACGCGAAGCGCGGACCGCCGACCTGCCGCAGTTGCCGGGCCTTCTCGGCGCAGCACAGCCGACGATGCATGCGCCGCCCCGCGGACAACTGCTCAAGTGGATCGGCAGCAAGCAGCGGTTCGCCAGCCAAATCTGCGCGAATTTTCCAGCCGACGTTCGCTGCTATTACGAGCCGTTCGTCGGTTCGGCGGCGGTGTGCGCGGCGTTCTCGCCGCAACGGGCGGTAGCCAGCGACGTGCTCGAGCCGTTGGTCGTCCTGTGGAAAACCCTGTGTGACGCGCCCAACGTGCTCTGCCATTGGTACGCCGAGCGCTGGAATCGCTTGCTCGACGGCGACAAGGTGGCGAACTACTTTGAGATTCGCGCCGAGTACAACCGGACGCGCGATCCGGCCGACCTGCTGCTGCTGGTTCGCGCGTGCTATGGCGGCGTGGTGCGGTTCGCCAAGGACGGCAGCATGAACACGCCCTGCGGTGTCCACCGCCCGATTCCACCCGCGGAGTTTGACCGGAGGGCCGAGGTCTGGCGTGCCCGGTTGGCCGGCGTGCGGTTCGAGCACAGCGACTTCGAAGCCATGGTTGACGCGGCAGGCGCCGGCGACCTGGTCTATTGCGACCCGCCCTACGCCGATAGCCAGAACACACTCTACGGCGCACAGGCGTTTTCGCTCGATCGGCTGCTCGCCGCCATCGACCGGGCCAAAGTGCGCGGGGCGCGTGTGGCGCTGTCGATCGATGGGACCAAGCGTTCGGGCCGCAAGGTGTGCGATGTGCCTATGCCGGCTGGACTTTTCGTCACCGACCGCGAGATCGTGGTGGGCCGGTCGATGCTGCGTCGCTTCCAGTTGGGCGGTCAGACGCTGGAACACGAGGTCGTGGCCGACCGGCTGCTGCTGACCTGGCGGCCGTAGCCCCGACCGTCGATCCGTGCCATGCTGCGGCCCGGGCGCGGTCGTGCGCAAGCGGGCGAGACTCCATGCACCCTGTACAGACGTCGTTGCGCGGCAAGGTCGCGCTGGTCACGGGCGCCAACACCGGCATCGGTCTGGTCACGGCCCGCGAGTTGGCGCGCGCTGGCGCCAAGGTGTGGGTGGCGTGCCGCTCGCAAGCCAAGGCGGAGGCCGCGATGGCCGAAATCCGCGCGCAGGTGCCTGACGCCGACCTGGTGTTCCTCGCGCTCGATCTTGGCAGCCTAGATCTGACGCGCCGCGCGGCGCAGCATTTCCTCGCCAGCGGCGACCCGCTGCACCTGCTCATCAACAACGCAGGGCTCGCCGGCTTCCAGGGCACGACTTCCGACGGGTTCGAGATCCAGTTCGGGACCAACCACCTGGGCCCGTACCTGTTGACGCGGCTGCTGCTGGACCGGGTCGTCGCCAGCGCGCCGGCGCGCATCGTCAACGTCGCCAGCCAGGGGCACTACAAGTCCAGGGGCATCCCGTTCGACAAGCTGCGCGAAAAGACCAGGACTGTCACCGGGTTTCCGGAATACTGCGACAGCAAGCTTGCCAACGTGTTGTTCACCAAGGCGCTTGCGCAGCGCTTGCAGGCTACGGGCGTGACCGTGTACAGCCTGCATCCGGGCGTGGTCGCGTCGGACATCTGGCGGCGGGTCCCGCAGCCGTTGCGCTGGCTGGCCATGTTGTTCATGATCACCAACGATCAGGGGGCGCGGACCACCCTGCATTGCGCCACCTCGCCGGCGGTCGCCGACCAGTCGGGGCTGTACTACGACACCCTGGCCGAGAAGAAGCCGAGCAAGCTGGCGCGCGACCCGGCCCTGGCCGAAGAACTGTGGCTGCGCAGCGCGCAGTGGGTCGGCCTTGCCGCCTAGAAGATGTGGTTGAAACTATTGGATCTCTTACAGGGTGTATTCAAAATATGCCGGATACGAGGGTCAGGACGCGCCCGGGAGGCGAGGCGCGACGCGGCGACCGACTGAGGAAGTGAGGACGTAAGCCGCGAGATGTCCAGGATCTTCGGCCGTAGCGGGACGGGATTTTAGCTACACCCTGCTAAGGAAGACGTAGTCTCCGGCACCAAATACCCAGCTGTCGTCGTTGAACCAGAACTCGCCTCAATTGCTAGGTGCGCAGTTCGCGCTCAGCGTGCATAGCACCAAGGCCGTCGTGTCCGCATACCCGGGCTCGGCCGCAAGTGCCGGTCGCTGCACTGGTTCGCGGGATAGACGACAACGGCGATGTTGTTGTTCTTGCCCACCAGCACCGCATCGTTGACCGCGAGCCTCAGTAGCGGCAAGTGGTAACCGCCAAACAGGGTACGCCCATCGATCTATGCCGCTTGGCGGGCGAGGATCCGAATTAGGGGTCCAGAAGATCCGGCCGATGATCACGCATTTGCCCGTGCGAACCGCCGCCTGCCGTGAGCGGGGCCGAACAACGCAGAGCTGCATCTGGGCGCGTCCCTGCGGGACCGGGCTCTAGTCCGGCCGCGCTGCCGACGCGGCCGGACCGGAGCCCCGTTTTTTGGCCGCCGGTAGGTCGGTCGTTTGGTCAAGTCATCGCGGTGCGGCCAAAAAACGGGTCTCCGCCCGGGGTCCCTGCGGTGAGCGCAGCGAGCGAGCCGTGACTCAATGTCACGGCGAGAGCGGGGGCGGGTAACGATCCCTCGCGCGCTGGCGCCGACGCCCACGGGCCAGCGCGCGGTTGGGACCGCCTCGGCGTGCCACGGCTTGCTTGGTCAGCGGCGCTCGCGATCACGACAGCCCGGCGCATTTCGCCTTGAACAGCCAGCTCCCGCGGCATTTTTTCGACTGGCACAGCCGCGCCCGTCGCACCGGCGTCGGTGCCTTCGTGCTGCAAGGGATCGACTTGTAAGCGGTCCGGTCGTCGGCCCGACGGGTCAGCGCGCGACGGCCTGCGCTGGCTATCCGCCCATGGGCTTGTTTTGAAAAAGGAATGGGAGTACCTCGGGGTTGCTCACCAACGCGCTTGGGCATTTCCCGGGCGCCACGAGGTACTCCCATGGCAGACAGTAAGGCGGACGCCGCCCGGGTTCAAGTTGAGTTTGGGAATTTTCTCGCCGACCTGGGCCGTCGCGTTGCGCGTGCCGATGGGGCTGTCGACGGGACCGCCGCTTTGGCGCTCGCTGAACAGGCGCTGGGCGGCGGCAGGCGCGCAACTGCGCTGCTGCATGGCTTTGCTGTACTGCTGGCGTACGCCGACAGCAAGCCCGGCGCCACGGTGCTCGACGACGAAGAGGGCGCCACCAGGGCCGCCCATGACGCCGTGGTGCGGCTGGAAGAGTGCAAGCTGCAGCAGCGGATCGACGAGGCGGAAGCGGCGGCTGGCACCGTCACCTGCCCCAGCCCCGGATGCGGTGCAGCCGCGCATTCTCGTGGGCGGATGACGCGCGGGTTCCTCAGTCAGCATGGACGCTTGAGCCTTCAGTTGCGCAAGTCGGTGTGCATCAAGCCGGAGTGCGGAACGACGATCTTGCCTGGCGCCAAGGCCTGTGGCCTGACCCAGCACCGCTTTACGCCAGGCTGCGCCAATGCCATCACCCAGCTCTCGACGGCGTTGGCATACGGCCAGGCGGTCACGCTGCTTGGCCAACTGCTGCACATCGAGGTCAGTGAACATGCAGCGCAGGAACTGACCGAGGAGCGCGGCGCAACGTTGCTGGCCCTGGACCAGGCCGCAGCCAAGGAGCACACCCCGTACGCCGACTCGGGCCTTGAGCGTGCGTGCGGGCGCCCAGCCGACGCCGTTGCGGCCGACCAGACGCCCGACGTTGCCTACCTGGAGACGGACGGCGTCCACCCCATGACACGCGAACTGCTGCCAGACCAGTCCGTCGAAGTGCCCGGCGCCCGCGGCGGCAAGGGCCGCAAGTACAAACTCGAAGGCGCCGAGGTCAAGAACGCTGTGCTGTACACCGCCAAGGCCGCGGTCCAGGAAATGCCCTCGCGGGGCTGCCTGTTGCACAAGACCTACGTGTCGTACCTGGGGCATTGGACGCTGTTTGCGTCGCTGCTTTGGCTGACGATGCTGCGGCTTCGCTTCGACCAGGCCAAGCTGCTGGTGGTGCTCAGCGACGGCGCGGAATGGATCCGGTCGCTCGGAAACTGGCTGCCGATGCGCGGGCGGGTGCTGCTGATTTTGGACTACTACCACGCGGCCCACCGCGCCTGGGAGGTGGCGCGGCTGTTGTACGGCGACGGCACCGACAAGTGCCGCGAACAGGCGCGCAAGTGGTGCGGTACCATCGAACTGGGTGGCGTTCAGCACGTCATCGACGAACTCAAAGAACTCCAGCCGTTGAACGCCGGACGCCCCACAGTTGTAGAGGCCGTCGGCAAGCTGGTGGGCTACTACGAAAACAACCGCGACCGCATGCAGTACCCCGAGTACACCAAGCGCGGCCTGCGGATCAGCAGCGGTATCGTCGAGAGCGCCAACTTCCACGTCACCGGGGCACGCCTGAAACAACAAGGCATGCGGTGGACCGAGCAGGCGGCCAGGGAACTTGCCCTGCTTCGCGCCGATCTTTGCAGCGAACGCTGGGCCGTGCGCAGCCGGCAGTTGCTCGCTGCCTGACGGCGCGCGGGTCGACCGCGGGCCAAGCCTCCTGCCTGCACGCGGGGGCAATCCGCGCGAGGCCATCGCGCAACGGTCTGCGGCACAGAGACGCTGCGACCGCGCGTTGGCCCGTGGGCGTCGGCGCCAGCGCGCGAGGGATCGTTACCCGCCCCCGCTCTCGCCGTGACATTGAGTCACGGCTCGCTCGCTGCGCTCACCGCAGGGACCCCGGGCGGAGACCCGCTTTGGGCCGCACCACGGCGACGGTGCCACTACGGACAACCTCGGGCGGCCCAAAGCGGGGCTCCGGTCCGGCCGCGTCGGCAGCGCGGCCGGACTAGAGCCCGGTCCCGCAGGGACGCGCCCAAATGCATTCATGTGGTTAGCTGGCGACCACGCTATGCAGACCCGCGAGGCCGCTGGCGTCGATCACCAACCCGGCGGATTTTGAGCAAGCCTGACCCCTGATTTGGAACCGCGCCCTTCCGGCGCCCCTCCTGTCGCAAGGTTGACGTCGGCGGCGCGGCCCGCGAAACTGCGCCGCGCACGCGGGCCGCGGGGAGTCACTGCATGTCCAAGGTTCGCCCCACGATTTCTACAACTTGGTTGCCGATGGCCGCGATCGGTCTAAGCCTTGCGTGCGGCGCCCCGCCGTTGACCGAACGTCAACTCATCGAGCGCTCGTGCCACAGCGGCAGCCTGCGCGACTGCGGCGAAGTCGGTTGGTGGCACGAATGCGGCAATGGCGTGCCGGTCAACACCGGCAAGGCCCAGGGCTACTACGAGCAGGCGTGCAGCGCAGGCGACGCCCGCAGTTGCGGCCGGCTCGGCAACATGTACCGCGAAGGCATCGGCGGCCGCGTCGACCTGCCGAGGGCCCTGGTCCTGTTGCAGGGGGCGTGCACAGCCAGCGATTTGCGCAGTTGCACGCTGGCCGCCATCCTGCTCGAAAACGGCCGCGGCGGCACCAGGGATCCCGCGAAAGCAGCAAAGTTCTACCAGGCCGCGTGCAACGACGGAGACCACCGGGCGTGCGCCAACCTGGGAACGATGTACGCCGAAGGCAAGGTGCTTGCCAACGACGACCGGCACGCCGTGAGGCTCTTCAAGGCAGCATGCGAAGCCAACTGGGCGCCCGCGTGCAGCAGCCTGGGCCGCATGTACGAGTCGGGCCGCGGCGGGCTGGACCCATCGCCGTCGCAGGCAGTGGCGCTCTACAACAAGGCGTGCGAGATGGGCGCGGGCTCCGGTTGCCTGCTGATGGGCTTTGCGTGCGAGAAAGGCATGGGCATCCAAAGCGATACCACCCGCGCGGCCTTCTACTTCGTGCAGTCGTGCGAGCGGGGCCACGACGTCGGTTGCCACTACGCCGCCCAGGTGTACGAGCAAGGCCGCGGCGTGCCGACCAGCCGCGAGCGCGCCCTGGAGCTGTATGGCCGCGGCTGCGACCTCGGCAACGGTGTGGCCTGCGCCGCGGCCGCTGGCTACTACGAACAGGGCCACGCCTCGCCCGCGGCGCGCGCCGGCCACTACTGGGAGCGCGGCTGCAGCAACGACCACGCTATTTCGTGCGTCAAGCTTGCGGAACACCTGCAACGCGGCTCGCAACCTGACCCTGAACGCGCGCTGCAGGCCCTCAAGCGGGCGTGTGAACTGGGCGAGCCGTTGGGGTGCGCCGCGCTGAAAAGGTAGCGTCCCGGGACAGGCCGCGTCGATGGGTCTTGCAGCGTGCGGCCCAAACCCTGTCCTGCTGCGGCCGAAGATCCTGGGCGTCTCGCTGCTCGCGTCCTCACTGGCTTGGTCGGCGCACTGCGGGTGCGCCTCGGTCGGTCGCTCCGGGCGCGCTGCCGATCTGCCTACAGGCCCTTCGACCTCGCAACGAACGTGGTTTGGCCACACCCTCTGTGGCTCGGCGTGCCTGCCGCGTGGGTCTGCAGCGCGCGTCGTCGCGGACCGACGCAGGGCTGCAGTGCCACAACGTCCGGGGCCAGCCCTCACTCCGGCAGGCAAGCGAGGTCGCGAGGGTTGCACCGGCAGAAGGCCGGCGAGCCGATCTTGTGACTCTCCTTGGGAAAGACACACTTGCAGTAGTAGTTGAGGCCGGTGTTCTGGCCGCGGGCGACCAGACAAGGGCAGAAATGCTTGGAAGACGCCGGCAACCCTTGAGCGGCGGGGCACGCATTGCACCAAGCCGGCGATCCTTCTGGCGCGCTGCAGGTGGCGGCAGGCTTTGCGGCCTTGGCGGCCTTTGCGGCTTCGGAGGCGTCTGCGGGCGGCTTGGCCGCTTTGGCCACCTTGGTGGCGCCGGCGGGCGGGGCCGGCTTGACCGCTACAGGCTTCTGGGGTGCGACGGGCGCTTCGGCGGGTGCGGCCGGCGCCTCGACGGGTGGGGCGGACTCGGGGGTGGGCGGCGCAGCAGCCGTGACCGCCACGGTCTCGGGCGTCGCGGAGGCGGCGACTCCAACCGCGGCAGGCGCAGCGGCGGCGACCGGTGGCGGCGGGGCTGAGGCCGCGGGCATGTCGGGCGCCGGATCCCCTTCGGCGTTGGGCGTTGCTGCGGCGGCGCCGGGCATGTCTCGGGCAGGGGCGACGGCTGGCTCCTCGCCGGACCGCGTGCCAGACCACCACAGCGCGACAGCCACGGCGGCGAACGCCAGCCCAAACGCCACCACGAGGCGCAGTCCGTTGGCGGACGACACCGGCTTGGTCAGCGGCGCCGAGACTGCACGAGGGACCGGAAGTGCTGCGACCGCCGTGTCGCCTCCAGGGGGTTCGGGGTCTGGCGTCAACCCCATGGCTACGACGTCCATGGAGACGGTCTGGCCGTCACCGTCCGCGGTCGCAGAGCGGACGGTCGGAGACGGCTGGCTCGGCGGGCGCACGGGCGGCACCGACGCCACAGCCGAACTCGACCGCTGTCGACCACTTTGCGCTTGCGATGCAGGCTGGGGCGCAATGGGGCCGCGCGGCCGCGGGGCAGGTGTCGCCTTGGCCGCCACAGGCAGGTTGGCAAGCGGAGCGGCGACATCGGCGATGACGGCCGTGTGGCTGCCGCGCTGCCCGGGCTCGGCCATGCTCGGAATCTCCAGCCGCGTCGCCTCGTCGTCGGCGGATGCCGCGATGGCGTGCATGTCGCTCTTGGTCTTGACGTGGTCGGGTCGCGCGTGGCGATCGGTCGGCTGGGCATCGGGCGCGCTGGGCACCCCGGCGACCACGGTCTGGGAGGCGGCCGCGATGCGGCGCTCGTGGCTGGCGTGCAGCCGCTCGGGGGTCAGCACGTCGCACAGCGTGGTGCGGTCGTCGTGATCGGCGGCCGCAACCTCGGGGTGGCTCGCCAGCCAGGCCTCCAGCGCAGCCCGAAAGGCGTCGGCGGTGGCGTAGCGGTGCGCGCGCTCACGGTGCAGCGCTTTGGCGACGACGGCCTGCAGCCGCGCATCGACGCCGGGCATGGCGATGGGCGGCGGATCGTCCTGCAGGTGCGCGGCGAGGATGCCAAACGTGGTTTCGCCGTTGAAGGGGTGGTTGCCGGTCAGGCACCGGTACAGCACCACGCCCGCCGAGTACAGGTCGGCGCGGCTGTCCAGGACCGATCCGCGGATCTGCTCCGGGCTCATGTAGTGAGGCGTTCCGAGGATGGCGCCGGCCTGCGTCAGGACTGGACTTTGGCCCTCGGCCACGAACTTGGCGATGCCAAAGTCGATGACGTGGACGAAGTCGGTCTCGCCGGCGACCGTGCCCACAAAGATATTCTCGGGTTTGAGGTCGCGGTGGACGATCTTGCGGGCGTGCGCTTCGGCCAACGACTTGAGCATCTGCACCATCAACCGCGCGGCGCGGCGGGGCTCCAGTGGACCGTCGCGACACACGATGGACTCGAGGGAATCGCCCTCCAGGTACTCCATCGCCAGGTAGAGCGGACCGTCGTCGCGAACCCGACCGAAATCGAAGACCCGCACCGTGTTGGGACTGCGCAGGCTCGCCGACAGCCGCGCCTCGTGGGTGAAGCGCTCGACCGACGTCGCATCCGCCAGCAACTCGGGCCGCAGGACCTTGAGGGCCACGCGCTCGTGGGTGCCGATGTGCACCGCGCGGTACACGTCGCCAAAGCCGCCGCGGCCGAGCAGTGCGTCGACCTTGTAGCGCGCGCCGACCAACTCTTCGGGGTGCAGGATCGGATCGCCCGCGAGCTTGATCGGGTTGGCCGTGGGCGAGGCGCGGGCCACGTCGATGGGCGTCGCGCCCGGCGGCGATTGCGGGGTCGGCGTGCCCACGTTGCCCGATTTGCCGCCTGCCATGCCGTGCTCCGCGGCGCCGCACACAAAAGAACCCGCCCGCCGGCGCGAGGATAGCCCTTGCGGGCCGGGCGTCACAAGCAGCCGCTGGCAGCGGGGCCGGGGTCCTCGCCTTGAGGCGGCGCGCAGACCCCAGCGATGCCAAGGTCGGCGGTCAGCCCCAACCGCTGGGCATCGGCCACGGCATGGCGCACGGCGGCGAGGTCGACCTTACCCATGGCGTTGCGCGGTAAGGGGTTCGGCGTGACGAGCCAGCGGACCGGTCGCTTGAACGGTGCCAGCCCGGCCACCGCGGCGGCCAGTGAGGCTGTGAGGTCGGCCGCAGCCGGGGCCACCGCGACCCAGGCTGCGACGCATTCACCCAGCTCGGCGTCGGCAAGGCCGACCACGGCCACGTCGTCGACACCGGCGACCTTGCGCACCGCCGCTTCTACCTCGAGCGGATCGACGTTCTCGCCGCCTCGCACGATGCGGTCTGCCCGCCGCGACGCCACCCACAGGCGGCCGAGGTCGTCGAGGCGGCCGGTGTCGCCGGTGTCCAGCCAGGTTCCTGTTGGGCCTGTCACCGACGCGCCGCGGACCTGGATTTCGTCCCGTGGCCCGATGCGAAGCTCCACGCCCGGCAGCGGCCGACCGACCAGGCGGTACGGGCCCTGCTGCGCCGACGCGTCTTGGAGGTCGCCCACGGCCACGGCGGCCGCCGTTTCGGTCATGCCGTAGCTTGGCGCGACAGGCCACCCAGCGGCGCGCGCCCGTGCCAGCAACTCCGGGGGCGCCGAGGCCCCCCCGACCAGCACGACCCGAGCGCGCCCGGGGCGGGCCCCGACCGCGAGCAGGCGGTGCAAAAGCGTGGGCACCAGCGAGATGAGCGTGCTCGGCCGCCGTGCAGACGCCCGGCAGATGGCCTCCGCGTCCGGCGCCGGGCTGAGGACGGCCTCGACGCACGCCGCCGCACAGCGCCACAGCGCCACCAAACCGGCCACGTGGCACAGCGGCAGGGGCAAGAGCCAACGGTCGCCCGGCTGGGGCGCGTGGCGCTGCCAAAAGGCGAACGATGCGGCCGCGAGGTGTTGGGGGCCCAGCTCGACGACCTTGGGCATGCCTGTCGTGCCGGAAGTGGCGACCAGCGCGCCGCCGCCCGTACGGCGCAGGACGACCTGCGCCACGTCGTAGGGTTGCAGCCGACCGTGGAGCGCCTGATCGACAAGTGTCGCCTGCGGCCACGGGTGGTGGGCGTCCACGATGCACCCGACCGGCCGCACCTGCGCGTGCCAGCGCGCGAACTCGTCCACCGTCCAGCGCGGGTGTCCAGGCGCCGCCGCCAGGCCCGCCCGCCAGATGCCCCACAACACGGCCACCAGGTCCGGGCCGTTGTCACACCACAGCGCAACAGCGGCACCCGGTTCGAGGCCAGCCCGCCGCACACCGCGCGCGACGCGGTCGGCGCAGCGGTCGAGCTGTCGCCAAGACCACCCGTGCATTCGACCACTCGTGAACCACGTCAGTGCGCGTTGCTCCGGCGCCCGGGCCGCGGCCTGGGCCAGCAAGTCATCCCACGGCGGCGCGACCCGGTCCGCCGGTCGAACGTCGTCGGCAACCGCTTGCGTCCAGCGCCCGTTGCGAATCGCGAGGCAGGCGGGCCTCAGGCGCGAGTCGAGGTCGAGATGGGTAGCCAATCCGCACGGCCGCAGGAATCCGGGCGCGGCGGCCGCCAACGCCGCCAACAGGCGCAGGCCGAACGGCGCGTCGAAACACGACGAAACCGCGAACGGCACGCCTTGTGCGGCGAGATCGGCGGCAAGCTCGAAAAAAGCGCGCACGGAGCCACACAGCGCCGGCTTGACGACCGCGAGGCCGATGCGGCCTTGGTGTGCCAGGCGCCGCAGCGTCGGCACGTCGGCGTCCAAGAGGTCCAGCGCCAGCGGCAGCGGCGGCGCCTGCGGCCACTGGCTCCACGGCGCAGGGTCCTCGACCTCGTCCACCCCCGCGTCGCGAAGCTGCGCCAGCCGGTCGCCAAGGGCGACAGGCCCCAGGTGGGCAAAGGCTCCGTTGGCGTCCAGGCGCACCGAAACGGTGCCCCGTCGGCGTCGCAGGTCGGCAATGGCCGTCGCAAGCGCGGCGATGGGCGGATCGTCTGCCACCTTGACCTTGACAGCCCGCACGCCGGTGCTGTGCGCGCGCCGCGCCAGCGAGCCATCCAACAGCGCAGCCATATCGGCCGTGAGCGCCAGCGGCACGAATGCGCGTGGCGAACCGCCGAATTCCCGGCAGCACCACGACGCCAGGCCCAGCCCGGCGCGGTCGGCCTGCCACACGCAGCGCGCGAGGTCGCGGGCGAACGCGTCGATGGTGGGCTGCCACGCGGCCCAGGCGTCCAGCCGCGGTGCGCATGCCCAGCCGGTGATGCCGTCGCGTGCGTAGCCCACAGCCGTGCCGCGCAGCGCGAGCACCGTCCCGCGCGCACCTTGCACGCCGCGCCGCAGCGGCAGGTGGTAGGGCCGCAGCAGCCATTGGTGCGCCGCCGGGTCGGTCACCCGATCACAAGCCGCCGTCGATGGCCAATGCGAGCGCGAGCAGACCGCCTAGGGCCAGGTGGACTTTGGCGGTGCCTGCCAGCGCGAAGTTCAGTTCTTCTGGATCGTTGCGCGCCGAGACGGCGTGGGCCCACCGCACGACGAGCGGTGCACAGACCAGCGGCAGCGCGAGCCACCAGCGGCGTTCGACGACGGCCCACACCGGCGCAGTCAAGAGCGCCACGGCCATCAACGCCACGTATTCGGCGCGGGCGAAGGCTGGCCCGAACCGGACCGCCAGCGTGCGCTTGCCCGCCAGCACGTCGGTCGCAGCGTCGCGCAGGTTGTTGACGACCAGGATGGCCGTGCACGACGCCCCGATGGGCACCGACCACCACCACGCTTCGGCCGGGATGTGGCCCAACTGCACATACACGGTGCCCGTCGTCGCCACCACGCCAAAAAACGCAAACACGAAGACATCGCCGAGTCCGAGGTAGCCGAGCGGCCATGGACCGCCGGTGTAGAGCACGCCCGCGGCGATCGAGGCCATGCCCACTGCCACCAGCGGCCAGCCGTGGCGGGCGACGAGGTACGCGCCGCATGCGACTGCCAGGGCAAAGGCCAGCACCATCGCAGCCTTGATCTGGCCGGGCGCGACCAGACCCGCCTGGGTCACCCGCAGCGGGCCCATGCGATCGGCGGTGTCCGCGCCTTTCTCGAAGTCAAACACGTCGTTGGCAAAATTGGTGCCGACCTGGATGCACAGCGCTGCGCCGAGCGCAGCCAGCCACGGCAAGGCTTCGAATCCGCCCGATCGCGCCGCCAGCACGCCGCCCACCAGCAGCGGCGCCAACACCGCGGTCAACGTCGCGGGTCGCGCAGCCAGCCACCACACGCGCAACGGAGGCGCAGCAGGCGCCGCGTCGACCGCGTCGTCCTCGTCTCCGACGGCTGGCGCACTGCCCGGAGGCGTGGGCTTGAGCCTAACCGCCCGCCGCACGCGTCGACACCCCAGCGCCCCACCAGCTGACGCCGTTCGGGACCATCAGCCCCGGAATGGACGAGGCCTTGCCGGTCTTGACGTCCAGGGAATAGACGCCACCCGACGACGCGAAGCCATAAAGCACGCCTCCTGTCCAGGCGATGCCCCACAGGTCGGCGACGCCACAATCGCCCAGGGTCTTGACGACCTGACCGGTCGCCGGGTTGACCTCGACCAGCTTGTCGCCGCCGAACGGGCCCTGCTTGACCGTGGCATAGGTTCCGACCTTCTCGACCGAAAAGGCATCGCCCGACGACGAGAACCCGCCGTAGGCGCCGAGCTTGGTCACCTTCGCGCTGCCGCCCTGCACCTCGATGAGGTTCCAGTCGCCGCTGTTGGCGATGCCGATGAGCGCCGCCTTGCCTGGCACCGCGGTATCCTTGGGGACAAATGTCAGGCCATTGAAGCTCTGCGGCAGCGTGGCCAACCACTTGCACGCGGCCGTCGCCTTGTCGCAGGCAAACACGTCGCCGAACGTCACCGCGTAAAGCGCGCCGGTGTCGTCGAGTGCGATGTCGGTCACCTGCCCAGAAAACTTGTCGAAATTGAACCCGCCGACCAGCGAGAAGGTCTTGTTTTCGAACTTGTACAGTTGGCTCGAAGAGTGGGCGTAGACGACCTCCAGGCCCTTGTCGCCGACCGGGACGGCGTCCGGGGCGACCTCGGCTGGGGCGTCACCTGCGACATCGGGCGGGTCGAGCAAGTCCCAGTCCACGGCGTCGGCGGCGTCGGCGACGTCCTTGACGAACGACGGCAACTCGCCCGTTGCAGTTCCGTCGCCGGGATCACCACTGTCCGCGGCCGCGTCCGGTTCCGCGCTGTAGTCGGGCTGTGCGATGCCGTCGCCGGAGGCGTCGGTCGTTTCCGCCGTCGCGGCGTCGCTCCCAGCGCCGGCTTCGACCGAGACCTTGGCGTCGGTGGGGCCGCCGACCGACGGAGCGCCCGGCGGCTCGGAACAGGCCGACGCGACCCAAAGCGCAGCCAGCCACTGCGCGGTCACCCCGCTGCATGCCCTCATGCCTGCCTCCCGTTCGATTCCGTGGGTCCGCTCGGCCGGCCGTTGGCGAGCCAGTCGGTCAGGGGATCGAAGTAGTGGTCCACCCAGCCCTGGCGGTAGCGGTCGCCCTCACCCGCCGGCAGGTTGCTGTGGCGCAGCGTCAATTCCGTGCCGCGGCCATCGCGGCGCATGGTGATCTCGAGCAGGGCATCGGCATCGCCGTCGGCAAACTCGCTGGTACGCCACGACTGGGCAAACCCCTGGTCCGGGTCGATCCGCAGCCAGATCCCGGTGATGTAGCCATCCCAGGCGGTGAACGCCTGCCCTGGCACGGCCGCGCCGGTGGCACCACCTCCGGTGAACGCCGCGTGCTGGTGCGGATCGGTCCAGGCCCCAAACACGGTCGTCGGGTCGGCGTCAAACCAAGCGCTGATTTCGAAGCTGTCCACGGGCCGCCTCCATGGCACAGAGGTCACCGGGGTTGTCCCGAGCGGCCCGCCACGCCGTCGTTGACGCGAAGCGGATCGAGGCCCGCATAGTACGCCCGGGTGGGCCGGTTGAACAGCGCCTTGGTGGTCAGCACCAGCAGGCCGAACGCCACGAAAAGCCCGCGCACGGCCCACTTGGTCAGGTTGAACAGGGCGTCTTCGGCCTCAAGTTCGTTCATGATCTTCCACCGTCGCGCAAAACCGTCGACGACCGCGAACTCGCGCTTGGTGGCCTGCTTGAGTTCGGCATCGGGCATCCGGTCGACGTCGCGCAACTTCTTCTCAAGGTCGCGCTTGCGCGGATCATAGCGGTCGCTGATTTTGGTCAGTTCATCGAAATGCCGTTTGGCTGCCACCTCTTCGGCGCGCCGGTTGGCGTCGGTGCGGCGGTCGATTTCGGTCTGCCGGGCGGCCTTGGCCTCGCCGAGGTCGCGTTCGATCCCGGCCTTCTCGTCGTGGAGCCGGTGCCACTTGGGACCCTTGCCCTTGCGACCGCTGCGCCAGCCCATCTCCTCCTGGGTCAGGTCGGCCATGACCACGTTGTAGCGGGTAGTCAGTTCGGCGATGCGACCGTCGTGCGCCGGCACCTCGAGGTTTTCGAGCTTGAGCGTCGGCGTCTCCTCCTTGAGGCGGGTGCGCGCCTTGCCCTCCTCACCGGCGACGTCTTCGACGTCCTTGCGGATGTCGCCGCGCAACTGATGGCGCGCCGACTCGCGGACGCCTTGCAGTTCGCCGTTCAGGCGGCCCTGGATGACGTCGTGGAATACCAGCATCTCGACCGGAATCGAGGTGATCGCGGCGAAAAGCACCACGACCACCACGCGCATCAGGATCGCGGGGTTGAGGAAAAGGGGCAGCCGACTCGCGTACACGTCTGCCGTGAGCACGAAGCGCTCGAAGATGATGATGACGAGCGAAATCAAGAACGCGAAAAGGACCGCCAGGATCCAGCCGGGCCATCCCATCGCGTTGACGAACACCCAGCGAAACCCCAGGGTCCACGCCAGCATGTCCATGCAGAACTGCACCGACATGAGCAGCACGCCAAAGCCGGCTTGCGCCTGCACCGTCCGCGGCATCGGCCCGTGCTCGTCGAGCACCAGCAGCCGGATGAGCGGCGACAGCCACGTCGGCGCGTACAGGTCCATGAACGGGGCGGTCTGCTGTCGCGAGTGCGGCGCGCGCGGCGCGGCAGCGACCGGTGACGGCATCGCAGTGTGGACTGCGGGCGGCAGATGCGCAACGCGATCCGCCGCAGGACCGACCTCGAACCCATCGTCGTCCAGGTCGCCCTGGTCGGCATTGCCTGCCGGCGGCGGATGCAGCACTTCGAGGGCGCGCGGCGCGTCGGGGTCGCGGGGCTTGATCGAACTCAACGCCATGCGGGTTCACCAATGGGCGGCAGTGCGGCTCGCGGGCGAAATCGCGCGCTGCGGAGCCCACCGCGGGGGCGGCACACTAGCACGGCGTGGGCTTGCTGTAAAGGCTTTTGCCGCTTTTCGCGGGGTTGGCGTGCGGCGCACACGGCTAGACGGTGGGCGTGCGCCTACCGCGCGCCGCGCATGGACTGCAGGGCGTCGCCGAGCACGCGATAGACGTGGCGGCGCACGGTGTCGGGCTGACGGCCGAGCACGAATGCAGCCTTTTCGGCGAAGGCGCGGATGTTGCCCTGGGCCTCGGCGCGGATGGCCTGCAGCAGCGCCGGCCTGTCGTGCAGCAAGGCCTCGTAGCGGTCGATCTCGGCTTGGGTCGGGCGCTGGTAGGTCGCCGTGATGCTGCCCGCGTCGCGCGCCTGCGACACGGTGCGGGCCCGGCCATTTGGTGCCTGCGCATGCACCTCGTCAGGCCCGTCGACCACAGCGCCCGCCACGACCGCCTCGCGCACGCCCTGGCCGAGCAGACGCGTGCTCAGGGCTTCCTGCAGCGCGGGCAGCGGGCTCGACGCGGCTGCGGAGCGCTGCAACTTCATGCGCTCGGCCAAGCGGGAAGCCTCGTCGCGCAGCTCGCGCATGTTGCCGGGCCACAAGTACGTCAGGTAGCGCTCGACCACCTCGGCGGCTTGCCACGCGGCCCGGCCTTGTGCGCGGGCCACCTCGGCCAGCGTCGGCACGCCAGCGAGCGTGAGCACGCGATCGACCAACGGCATCACGTCCATGCGCCGCTCTCGCAGGGGCAGCACCTCGACCTTGGTGTGGGCGATGCGCCAGTACAGGTCTTCCCGAAACTGGCCCGTCTGCATCTGGCGCTCGATGTTGCGGTGCGTCGCCGTGATCAGCCGCACCTCGACCGGATGCGGCCGCGGGTCGCCCAAGCGGTGGACCTCGCCGACCTCGACCACGCGCAGGAGCTTGGCCTGCAGGCCGACATCGAGTTCGCCGATTTCGTCGAGCAGCAGGGTGCCGCCGGCCGCCGCGTCAAAGGCCCCCAGCGCGTCTTTGTCCGCGCCCGAGAACGCGCCACGGCGGTGGCCGAAAAGCTGAGATTCCGCAAGGTTCTGGTTGAGCGACGCCGAATTGACGGCAAGGAACGGCCCCTTGCGTCCCGAGGCGCGGTGGATGGCCTCGGCCAGCACTTCCTTGCCGGCGCCGGATTCGCCGGTGATGTGGACCGGGCGGTCCGACTGCGACAAGATGCGGATCTGCTGACGCAATTCGGCTGCGTGGGCGCTGCGACCCAGAAAGCCGAGGTCGTCCTCAGGCGCGACGCCAGGGCCCATGACAAAGACGGTGGCCCCGGCGCGCACGACGTCACCCGCTCGGACCAAGCCACGCTGGATGCGCTCCCCGTTGATCCAGGTGCCGTTGCGGGTGTCCAAGTCCACCAGCTCCCACGGCCCGGTGCCTACCGCAGCGCCGTCCACCGCGGTGAGGCGGAAGTGTTCGCGGCTCAGCCACCCGTCGTCGATCGACCAGGTCGCGGTCTTGGATCGCCCGAGCACCGCCGACACGAACTGGCCGGCGTCCAGACCGGCGTACTGGCGGGTCGGGTCGGGGCTGCAGACCACCCAAAGGCGCGACTGCGGCGCGATGGCCGTCAGGGTCCTGGGGACTGGCGGCGGCAGCAGGGTATCCGTATCTCGCAGCATCGACTGGAACCTTGCCTTTGAGCGAAACGAGTGCGCGCGGTGCGATGCGCGCGGCCCCCGGGTGCGGAGCCGCGGCCGGCCACCAAATGGTAGAGAATCAGCGATTTTTGCCGGCCCGCGGCGCGTGGTTTACAGTTCTTCACAGATGCGCGTTTCACCACGACGCCGACGGGCATGGCCGGCCCGCGTGGTGGGGTCGCCGCACATGTCTCATGTGCATCGCATGTGACATTGCAGCATGGAGCCGCCCGAATCGCCCATTGTCGAGAGGCGCTCCAAGGTCAACTCCTCGATATTGCAGTGTTGATGTTGCCGCCCGGCCTCGCGTCGATCGTTGGCACGCTTTTTGCTGCTGGCGATGCCAACGCCGCTGTCCATCCCATGCGGCAGCGCCCTCGCCCAGAGGACTGTCGATGAACGCAAGCATCAGAAACCCGTGGTCGCAGCGCGGCGTGCGCGATCGGCCGACGCTGCCGGAACGTGTCGCCGCCCGCGAACAGGTCCGCCGCGGCGGGCCTCCAGCGCTGGCTGGGACGCTGCCACCCGCCTGCGGCGGAGAGTGCTATGCGCTGACGGCAACCGGCCAGCGCCTGACGTTTGCCGACGCGCGCGCGCTGGTCGACCACGTGCGGCGCAACCGCGACATCTCCGCCGTTTGCCTCGACGGCTGCGCCTGGCGCACGTTTGCATCGTTCTGGTCCTTTGTGCGGATGGGCGTGCCCGCGCAAGACGCGTTCGAGCGCGCCGACCTCACCGGGCTCGGAAGCCGCAACCCCGTCATGGGGCAGATTTGTAAACTTCCGTAAATCCGCCGTCCCCGGCCGGTCGCAGTCAGCCGATACACCGCTACGCATGGCGCCCTGGCTTGCAGCGGCCGAGCTGCCCGAAATGCTCGCTGGGGCCTTGGCCGCCGGTGCGGTCTTGGCGGGCGCTGCGGCGACCTGGTGGTGGCTGGAGCGGGAGCAACCGGAATTGCAGGCGCCGGGGCGGTTGCGGCCGTCGCGCCTCGCCAGTCTCAGTCGGGCAGTCCAATTGCTGTCCTGGCCGAAGCCTCGTCCATGCCGTTGGCCAACAGGCGATCCAATGCTTGACGCAGACGCGCCTCTCCCTCGGCCCGGCCGATCGCCAGCCCCTGCTCAAGGCCCTGCTGAAGGCCCTGCTGAAGGCCCTGCTGAAGGCCCTGCTGAAGCCCCTGCTGAAGCCCCTGCTCAAGCCCCTGCTCAAGCCCCTGTTCAAGCCCCTGCTCCAACCCTTTCGCCAGTCCATCAGCAGTCGCCTTGGCCAGCGACCCACGTTGGAGACGGATGAAGTCAAAGCGCTTGTGCTGCGCCTCCAACTCCTCGCGCGACAAGGCCGACTCCAGCGCCATGTCAAACGCCGACTGCAAGGCTGGCTCCCGCCGCAGCGCCTCAGGCACGATCTGCAAGCTGCCGGCGTGCTTGACGAAGTACAGCCAGCGGTCGGTTGCCGTCGTCAGTTCAGGCAACGTCTTGGTGAACTTGGGCAATTCGGCGAACACCAGTTCGAGGTCGCCGGAGTAGGTAGTCAGGCGGTGCGTCTCCATCACCTTGAAACGGCTCAGGAACCCAGGGAAATCGGGGAACATCTCGAAATCGGTCAACGTGAGCGCCACGACCGGCCGCAGCAGCGTGTAGTCGTCGCCCTTGGTCAACTGCTGAGCGTAGGCTTTGGCGGCGTTGTACAGCACACGTTGCTCGAAACCCGGGACATTGAGCACCTGCATCTCGACGATGATCTGCTTGCCGTTGGCCAGCACCGCCTTGACGTCGACGAACGTGTCCTTCATGCCCTGGATGGCCGGCACCTGGTAGGGATCGACGATTTCGAGGTCAGCAATTGCGTGTTCGCCTTCGTACTCCAAAATCGCGTTGAGAAACGCCTTCAGCACCGGCCTGCTGTTCTCGCTGCCGAAGACGCGTTTGAAGGCGTAGTCGGTGGTGACGTCGAGGAACTTCATGGCGTGAACCCGCGGCGCCTCCGCGCCAGCGCTGCGGCAAGGGTAGCACCCGGCGTCCTGCGCAGCCAAGTGATCGTGCCAACTGGCAAGGGCACCCGTGGACCCCGCGGCCGGGCAAAAGGCCATGGCTCGGTGGGGGAATCCGCCGCCATCCTCGTCGCCGCCCCAAGCCCCGCGCTACCCTGCCCCGGCCGGCCACAAGCGCCAGCCATGCCCAGGGGTCCGTGCGAGTCCGTCCCCCCGGCGCCCGCGGCGAACGCGCAGCCAAGCCCGGGATCGCATACGGCCTATGGGCACACCGACGACGGCTTGGGGCATGCGGCTGAGCAAGAGGGCGGCTGCAGGTCTGCCACGGACGCGGGGTCCGGCGGCTGGGGCGTTGCCGCTTCGGCGTCCACGTGCGCTGCGTCCGGCCCGGAGTCTGCGCCGGACGCGCCAAGATCATCGGTGGCGGCCGTTTGGGCGTCTTGCGCCGAATCGGCGGTGGCGGCGACGTCGGCGCCTGCCGCAAGGTTCCCGGACACGGCGCCGTCCATCGCAGCGAGCTGGTCGACGGGGCCGGCATCGGCTGTTCCCGCAGGGTCGGCACACGCGTGGAAAATGCCAAGCGGCGCCACCCCGCCGACAGCACACGCAAGCGCCTGACATTGCATTCCATTTTCCGAATGCCGACCCGGATGGACCGCCCTCGGCGATCGCCTGGCCGGGGCGATGCCAGTCCGCAAACGCCCGTTGCCGGTAATTCTGCGCTCGGCCACAATGCGCGGCCCTGGCGCTGCCGCGGTCGTCCCGGTAGATAATTGCGCCTTGATTTCAATGGTCTGAACAAAGGGGGGGATCGTGATCGACACCCACGCCCACATCATGAACCTGCACTACGGCGGCGCCTACGAAGGCGGCACGCAGGGCGTTGTCGAGCGGGCGGTGGCCGCCGGTGTCCGACACATCAACTGCGTGGGTGCAGGCGGGGACATCGGCGAGGTTCGCTCGGCGCTGGCGGCCGCACGCACCTGGCCGGGAGTCAGCGCCATTTGCGGCATCCACCCACACGACGCGCAGCGCTTGGCCGGCGGCGAGGCTTCCGACCTGATCAAGCAAGCGGTGCGCGATGCGTGCGCGGACCCGTGCTGCGTGGCAGTTGGCGAGACCGGGCTGGACTTCCACTACGACCTGTCGCCGCGCGACCAGCAGTTCGAGGCGTTCGAGTGGCACGTCGCCCTGGCGCGGCAACTGGGCAAGCCGCTTTGCATCCACACGCGCAACGCGGAAGTCGTGACGCTGGACGTCCTGCGGCGCACGGGGGCAAGGGCCGTCGGCGGGGTCATCCACTGCTTTTCGGGCACCGCGGGTTTTGGTCTGCGCTGTGTCGAGGAACTCGGTTTCTACCTGTCGGTGCCGGGCATCGTCACCTTCAAGAACCCAGGCGAACTGCCCGAAGCCGTTCGGCGTTGCCCGCTCGACCGTCTGCTTGTCGAGACCGACAGCCCTTTCCTGGCGCCGATGCCGTTTCGCGGCAAGCGTTGCGAACCCGCGTACATCGGCCACACGCTGCGAAGATTGGCGGAGATCAGGGGAATCACCGAGGCCGAGGCACTGCGCGCTACCAGCGACAACGCGGTCCGTCTGTTTGGCGACCGGTTGCGCACAGCGCTCTCGGCTGCGGCGATCGGTGGGCCTACGAGCCGCTGACGTCGAACGGGACCTCGACGGCGTCGGTCGCGGCGCTCACGTCGGCCGGGGCGGTCACATCGGCCGAGACATCGGCGGCGACATCGGCGACTGCGTCACCCGCGACCGCGACGTCGGGTTGGGCGCTGTCCGGCGCCACCGCATCGGCGCCAACGCTGTCGGAAGGCGCTGCGTCGCCAGACTTGCCATCGGCGCCGGTCGCCGCGTCGGCCAGCGGCACCGCGTCGGCCTTGGCGTCGCTGGTGGCGCCCGCATCGGCGGCGGGTTTGGCGTCTTCGGCACATCCGAACGCCGCGACCACGGCTGCACTGAGAAAGAAGTTTCGTATCGACAATCGGGCCATCGGGGGTCCTCACCGGGTCAACCGGCCCAAGGTCGGGCCGTTGCGCCAGTGTGGCGGCGGGCTGTCCGCCCCGCAAAAAGGCCCGCCATTGCCGTGACAGCGTTGTCAGCGTGACAAGCGTGTCAAAACAGCCAGTTGCGAGCGCTGGTGCGAAACGAAAATCCGACGTGATTTCCGATGCATCCTCGATCAGCCGCGAAATCAAGGCGGGTCGTCGGGCCGCAGGAGCACCGCCGCGCCCGGCCTGAAATCGGCCACGCCCTGGCAGATGAGCCACGCGCGCTGGCGATCGGCGGCGATCCACGCACCCTCGAAGGGCTCCCCGACCAAGGTCGTCGACTCGCGGCGCAGCGCCCGGTCCGCGGCCAGTTGCTGCAGCCGCGCCAGCAGCGCTTCCGACGGCGGCTGCAGCGGGACTCCCGTCACCGGGTCGACGAACAGGTCGTGCAGGTTCACAGAGATGCACCGCGGCGCCTGCGCAGGGCCAGCAGAATCAGGGCGGCGGCGGCCAGCCCTGACAGCCCGAGCGCGACGGTCGGGGTTCGGGCGGTAGTACAGCCGGGTGCATGTGCGGTGGGAGGGGCTTGGGCGGCAGCGGCCTTGGTGTCTGCGCTGGCGTCCGCGGCACCCTGCGCGCTCGCGGGCGCCGCTTGGTCGATGTCCAACCACTTGCCGTCGGGCGCCTGCACGTGCACCCCCGTGACTTCGGCCCAACGCAACGCTTTGCCCTGGTCGGCCGTGACTGCATCGGCCAGTTCAACGGCGTCGGCCTGGGTCTGGACCTCCAGGGCGATGCGCTGCACCGGTCCAGGCAGCTCAAACGACTGCTCGGCGCCGCCTACCTCGTTGAATTCGCGAATGACCTTTCGGTCGAACAGCAGCCGCGCCTTGGCCTCGATCGGCCGAAGGCTCTGGCGGTAGTTGAGCTTGACCGCCTTGGCCTGCCACGGCAGCCCGCGCTCGACCAGCAGCGTGCCGCCGACCACGACCTGGCGGGCCTCGATGCGCGCGCCGCCGGCTGGACGCAAGTCCACCCAGCCTTTGAGGTTTGCACTCGGATAGGTCCACCAGCCCGCGGCCCGCCAGCGCGCGGAGCGGACGGCGACAGCGGCCGGCGCCGTCTGCCAGCGATCCTTGTCGATCCGCAGGGTCCAGGCGATTTCGGGGTCCTTGGGCAACTCGTCCAGGGCGACGTCCAGCCCGAAGGGACCGGTGTGGGCGGCCGGCAGGCTTTGCGAGGACCACACGACCTTGCGGCCCACTTCCAGCTCGGCGGTCAGGCCGTTGTCCGCGAGCCCTTTGTTGTCCAGGGCCACGGTTGCGGTCACCCGGTCGATAGGTGCAAGGGTGACGGAAGTCGCCGCGCGCACATGCCCCGTGGTCCACCAAGCCGGCGGATGGTGCAGCAGTGTCAACTGCATCCCGGTGTCGTCGGGCGCAGACGGCGTGACGTCGGCCACCAGGCCGTAGCTGCCAACGTGGTCGACCCGCCACGGTCCATCGACATCCACGCCAGTGCGGCGAACGCGCAGGTCGAAAACCTGCGCGCGGAAATCGTCTGGCGCCGCGACAGGCTGGTCGGCGCGCACCTCGACCGCGACCTCCTGCCCCCACAGGCCGCTGGCGACCTGCTTGCCGGGCTTGTCCGCTGCGATTTCCGTCACACCCACGCGCAGGCGCAGGTGCACGCCGTCCGGAAGCTGCTCGGGCTGGCAGGTCCACTCGACTTGGTCAAACGGTTCCAGGACGTTGTGCTCGGCGCGGACCGCTCCGGCGATCGTACCCTGCGCGCGCACGTCCACGCCGTCGGGCTGGCGCAAGCCCGCTTGCCAGCCGGTCGCGGTCGGCGATGCCGTGAACCACCATGGGCCGCGCCGCACATGCACGGGGCCGAGTTCCGCCGAGGTCTCGACCGGCACCGTCACCTCCTTGAGGGCAGTGGTGTGCAGGCACAGGTGCGTGCCCTGGCCGAATTCGATGCGCTGTTCGCCGGTCGCTACGAACTGACCGAGGGTCTTGCCGTCGAGCGTCACCTCGGCCGCAAACGGCTGCGCACCAAAACTGTGCGCAATCGACGCGTACCCCTCGTCGAACGGGCCGATCAGCGGCGTCAGGCAACTGCTGACCTTGCCGGCGAGCGGATAGGGGTTGTCGGCGGGGTGGTGGTGGCGCACGGCCCAGCCCTCGGCCTCGGGAATGATCACCGCGACGCCGCTATGTTCGACCTGTTGACTTTGCCACCCGGCGCTCGGCACCGGACCGGTGGCGCACAAAAACGCGCTCGGACCCAGGGTCGCGACCTTGGGGTGCGCATTGTCCTGCGCCTGGACCTTGACGGCGTGCGCCTTGCCGTCTTTGAGGGTCTTGGGCGTCGCCCACCAGAACCCGTGGCCCGGATGCTTGGGATGCGGCAGGTCGGCGGTTGCGGTCGCCAACACCGTTTCGCCCTCGCGCAAGCTGACCGGCACGGGTTTTGGCGTGTCCGGGTCTTTGGCCCAGCCTGCGACCGCCGAGCACGTCGCCTGCTCCAAAAGCCCCTGGGGCAGACACACGCAGTCCTTGGCGCACGTCGCGCACGATTCGCCGTTGTCGCAGGCGCCATTGCCGCAACACGACCCGCAGTCCTTGGCGCAACTGCCACATACTTCGCCGTTGTCACATTTGCCGTTGCCACAGCAACTGCCGCAGTCGTTGGGGCAGTTCGCGCAGTTCTCGCCGCCCTCGCAATTGTTGTTCGGGCAGACAGGACCGGGAGGTGGCAGCCCTTTCTTGACGACAAAACCGCTGTTGAAATAGCTCTTGTCGTACGTCCACTTGCGCATGCCGTAGTTGCACGTGCCGCAGCAGTTCATTTCGCTGACGGTGATCTTGTTGCCGTTGACGCTCTCGACCCAGGCCACGTGGCCGTATTGCCCCTTGGTGCTGGTCGCGATGCTGCCGGGCACCGGGTTGGCCAGCACCTGGTAGTTGCCGTTCTTGCTGGCGTAGCTCGCCCAGGTGTTGGCGTTGCCCCATCCGGGCAGGCCGACCTTCCAGTTGCAGCACGCCGCCTTCCAGGCCCACCAGGTGCAGTTGCTGCCATTGCTGCAGCACGGGTAGGGGTTGTTGGCGCCGCACTGGCAATCGTCTTTCTGGTTACCGCACTGCGAGACCGCCCAAACCTGCGCGGGCGCTGAAAGGGCCAGCGCGAGGGCGACCGCGCAAACGGCGCTCGGCGCGTTCATGGCGCCCCCGCGTTGGCCAGACCGGCGAGGACCGCATCGCAGCGCGCACGTGCGACAGCGTCGGGCAAGATGCACGCGACGTGCAGCAGCCGAGGGCCAGCGGCGACGAAAGCGACGGAGCGGGCGTGGCTTTGCGGTGAGGCCGGGACATCTCCGCGCAGGGCCTTCCAGCGCGGCAAGCCGATACCGACGGGCCGCATCGGGACCGACCGTGCGAGGTCTTTCCAGGCGACCGCGACCCAATCTGCCGCGGAGGACGCGCGCGGGTTGGCGTACACCTCCACGCGCACAGCCTCAACCCCGCTGGAGGACAACGTGACCTGTGCGAGCCACTGGCCCGGGCCGGCGTCGGCGGCCGACTCGACCTTTCCAACCAGCGCGTCGACCACTGGCACGGCGATGCCGGCGGCGTGCAGCGGTTTGGCTGACGTGCTGTGGCCGCGCGGACCTTCGGCAGACCACGCGGAAGACGCGCCGAGGGGCACACACATCAAGAGCAGCGCCCTTGCGCCAAGGGCCGATTTCGAAGACGGGCGAGCCATGGGCCGACCTCCGCGCGGACCGGCCGCGCTGCGACGCGGGCTAGTAGGCGAAACCCCAAATTCGCATCGGGATACGGGCCGTGATGCCACAACAATTCCTCAATCGGTTTCGCCTACTAGCTGCTTGTTGCGTGAAGGGGGCTCGCAGCCCCCTCGAGCGCCCATGCGCGCTCACCCCCGCGTCCGGCCGCAGCCGCGGCCGGAAGTACCTCGGCCCTGTTGCGCACCGGAACCCGGCGCGAACTTCGGGCCTGAGGTACTAGGATACTCCAGGGGGCTGGGTTGACAACGGGAACCGGCAGTTGCGGTCAGGGCGCATGTGTCGGCGCCGGGTGCAGTTGCGTCGCCGCCCTTGCGGCCACACCGAACGACCGACCCGTGGGGCGCCGGTCGTCGCAAACCCACGCTTCCCGGGTGCGCGAAGGCGGGTTGCGACAGCGCGAAAGCGCAGCGCCGCAGCGACCCATCGACTTGCTTTGTCACAGTCCCTTGATTAGCGTCGCCACCCCACCCCTCGGAAGCCGCTGCACTGTGCGCAACCCGACGACCGACAGTCTGAAATCCGATGGCGCCGCCCGACCGCGGTGTGCGATGACCCCTGGCGGCACCCACCAGCGGACCCGCAGTGCCGCGCGCAGATTGGGGCGTGCTCCGCAGCAATCGCGGTCCGTTTGTGGCCGCGGACACGACCGGCCCTGATGCCAGACGCGAATCCAGCAACCGCCGACATCGGTCGGACCGCCGAGCCCAGGTGGACGCGCAAAGTCGCACTGCTGGCGTTCGCGACGCTGCTGTCGTTGGCGGTCGTCGAGGGGCTGCTGCGCGTAGCGTGGAACAACCCGTACCGCGGCGAAGCACCAGAGCGCTATCTGCTGGCGCGGATGCAGCACGCACACGTGGACCAGCAGTGGCGACGCGACGCCATCGACGCGCGCAACCCCGTCGTCCAGTTCCAGACCGACGACCGCGGCTACATCCTTCCATCGCGCCGCTTCGAACACCCGGAATTGACCCTGGCGTTCCTTGGCGGCTCCACCACCGAGTGCTCTGCCGTACGGCCCGATCGCCGGTGGCCGCATGTCGTCAGCGAGCAGCTCGAGGCTGCCGGATTGAAGGTCAACGCACTCAATGCCGGCCGCTCGGGCAACACGCTTCACGACGCCTTGAACAACTGGATCAACCACGTATCGGAGGACCGGCCGGACGTCGTGGTGGTGATGCACGTCGTCAACGACGCCGGCCTGCTGGCCGCCGCGGGCGACTACCGGTCACGCGGCTACCTGGCCAACGGCCTGGCGATTGGCGCGCGGACCGCATTGCAGGACCTTTCGTCGGTCTGCAGTTTCGCGGGCCTCGTCCGCCGCGTCGCGACCACGTCCGCGCCAGCGCAAGCCACTCGGGGTGCCATGGCGCAGCGGGAGCAACTGCGGATCGGCGACCTCTCGCCCTATCGACAGCGGTTGGTCGCGATGGTGCGCAGCGTCCGCGCATTCGGCGCCGCTCCCGTCCTGGTCACAGAGCCGCTTGCCACGATGCGCAATTCTCTGACCCCGGATTGGGCCAACGGACCCGCCCAGGACGCTCTGAATCAGCAGGTGCGCGAGGTTGCGCTGGCCGAGGGCGTGACCCTGGTGGATCTCGCCGCCCATGTGGAGCGCGAGGTGCCGGGGTTCAACGTGCCCAACCAAATGTTCTACGACGGCATGCACGTCAACGACCACGGCGGCCTCATCTACGGGGCCCATGTGGCCAAGACCCTGCTGCCCTGGCTGCGCGAGTTGGTCGACCGCAAGCGTGCGGGCGCCGCGCGCTAGCGGCCCGTCGGACGATGGTCCGACAGTCTCCCGGAAGCGCGGCGCCCGCTTGGAGCCTGTCGGTGAAACGCCAGAATCGCGAGATTCTGGCCGACAGGCTCCTAGTAGGCGAAACCCCAAATTCGCACCGGGATACGGGCCGTGATGCCACAACAATTCTTCAATCGGTTTCGCCTACTAGCTGCTCGTTGCGTGAAGGGGGCTCGCAGCCCCCTCGCGCGCCCATGCGCGCTCACCCCCGCGTCCGGCCGCAGCCGCGGCCGGAAGTACCTCGGCCCGGTTGCGCGCCGGAACCCGGCGCGAACTTCGGGCCTGAGGTACTAGGCAGGCCGCGGCTGCGGCCTGCCAGCGACCGAAACTGCCTGAATTCACTTCAGGCAGTTCTTGGTCGCTGCCCCAATCGCAACCAGCACGGAGCCTGTTGGACGATAGTCCGACAGGCTCCTGGCGCCTGGCTCTTGCCGGCGCCTGCCGTGATCCCAAAACGGCCCGTCCGGTCCCCCAGAGGAGCGCGCCGTCTGCCATAGGATTGTCCGCACGGTCATGCGGTCGTCACGTTTTCGCCCAAAAACCGCCGAAATTGATCTGGATCAACTGACAACCCCTCCCAGGTCAAGGCAGGGCCCGGCGGTCCCGGGCTAGAATCCGCCCAGCCGGCGAGCCACCGCCCGCCGGTCGGGAGGAGACGATGGCCAGCGACCGAAAAATCCACAGCACCCGGCCCGCTGCTACCGATCCGCGCCTGCAGACGCTGGCCGGCCTGCCCGGCGTGGTCGAACTCGACCTGAGCCGGGGCGAAACGCTGATGCACATCGAGCACCTTCCCAAGGGCGCCTACGTATTCACCGATGGCGGGCTGACGCTGACCGCCGCTTGTGGCTGCTCGCAGGCCGTGGACACCCACAGCGGCAAGAGCCTGGTCGGCTGGTTCGTGTTTCCCAGCATTGCCGAAATGAACGACCCCGCGGGGCGGACCGCTGTGTTGCGGCGCCAGAGCCGGGCGATGTACGTGCCGCGCAGCTTGTTCCTGCTCGGCGACACCGCCGGCGCGCTCGTCGGCAGTTGGTTCTTGCGCGAAGTGTCGCTGCGCGCACAACCGGAACCCGCGGGCATCCACGGGTAGACCAGCATCTTGGAGGGCAACGTCATGTCCGAATCAACCACCGCACCGCAATCGGCCACGCCGCCCCCGGCGGGCCTCGAACGCTTCACCTACTTCGACGCCCCCGTGCGCGCGTTCGCCGCGGCCACGGTCCTGTGGGGCATCGTTGGCATGCTGGTCGGGCTGGTGATCGCCAGCCAACTGGCGTTCCCCCAACTCAACGTCGGCTGGCTGCACTTTGGCCGGTTGCGCCCGCTGCACACCAATGCCGTCATCTTCGCGTTTGCCGGCAACGCCATCTTCACGGGCATCTACTATTCGATGCAACGGCTGCTCAAGGCGCGGGTGTTTTCCGACGGCCTGACCTGGTTCCACTTCTGGGGCTGGCAGGCCATCATCGTCTCAGCCGCCCTGACCTTGCCGCTCGGCATCACCAGTGGCAAAGAATACGCAGAGTTGGAGTGGCCGATCGACATCGCCATCGCGGTGGTGTGGGTCGCCTTTGCGGTCAACCTCTTCGGGACCATCGCCAAAAGGCGC
This sequence comes from Deltaproteobacteria bacterium, assembly GCA_016875335.1. Classification (GTDB taxonomy): domain Bacteria; phylum Myxococcota_A; class UBA9042; order UBA9042; family UBA9042; genus SXRM01. The sequence goes on from VGRO01000018.1 coordinate 40,614, forward strand.
GAGCGCCACCTGTACGTCGCCATCTGGTTCTACCTGTCGTGCATCCTGGCCGTGGCGGTGCTGCACATCTTCAACAGCCTCGCGGTGCCAGCGTCGTGGTTCAAGTCGTATTCGCTGTACGCCGGGGCACAGGACGCCTTCATGCAGTGGTGGTACGGCCACAACGCCGTCGCCTTCTTTCTGACCACGCCGTTCCTGGGCCTGATGTACTACTTCATGCCCAAGGCCGCGGAACGGCCAGTGTTTTCGTACCGGCTGTCGATCGTGCACTTCTGGTCGATCGTTTTCCTGTACATGTGGGCCGGGCCGCACCACCTGCATTACACGGCTCTACCCGAGTGGGCCTCGACGCTCGGCATGGTGTTCTCGGTGATGCTGTGGATGCCGAGTTGGGGCGGCATGATCAACGGCCTGCTGACCTTGCGCGGCGCCTGGAACAAGGTGTCCGACGACCCGGTGCTCAAGTTCTTCGTCGCGGGCGTCACCTTCTACGGCATGAGCACCTTCGAGGGGCCGATGATGTCGGTCAAGTCGGTCAATGCGCTCAGTCACTACACGGACTGGACCATCGCCCATGTGCACTCGGGCGCGCTCGGCTGGAACGGCTTTATCACCTTCGGCATGTTGTACTGGCTGGCGCCGCGCCTGTTCCAGACCGAGCTTTTCAGCAAAAAGCTTGCGACCTTGCACTTCTGGCTGGGCACGGTGGGCCTGCTGGTCTATGTGCTGTCCATGTACACGGCCGGCGTGACCCAGGGCCTGATGTGGCGCGCGTTCGACGAGACCGGCCGCTTGCAGTACCCGGACTTTGTCGAGACGGTCACCCGGTTGATGCCCATGTACTACATCCGCATCGTCGGCGGCACGCTGTACTTTGCCGGCGTGGTGCTCGGCGGCTACAACCTGCTCAGGACCTGGCAAGGGCGCCCGTCGGTGTACGCGGATGCCGTTGCCGAGGCCGCGCCGCTCGCCAAGGACTGGACCGACCCGCATCCGCCCAAGCCGGGCATCTTCGAGTGGGGCTGGCACCGCGGCTGGGAGCGCAACGGCCTTGTGTTCTCGGTGGTCACCGCTGGCGCAGTCATCGTGGCGTCGCTTTTCGAGATCATCCCGACGTTCGTGCTCGACAGCAACATCCCGACCATCGCCGCAGTCCAGCCGTACACGCCGCTCGAACTCGCGGGCCGCGAGATCTACATCGCCGAGGGCTGCTACAACTGCCACAGCCAGATGGTGCGCCCGCTGCGCAGCGAGACAGAACGCTACGGCGAGTACAGCAAGCCCGGCGAGTTCGTGTACGACCACCCCTTCCAGTGGGGTTCGCGCCGCATCGGCCCGGACCTGCACCGCGTCGGCGGCAAGTACCCGGATCTGTGGCATGTCCGCCACATGGAGAATCCGCAGACCGTCCATGCGCAAAGCGTGATGCCGGCGTTCGGCTGGCTGTTGACCCAGGACCTGGACTGGAACTCCGTGCAGAAGAACGTGGACGCCATGGCCATGCTCGGCGTGCCCTACGGTCAAGACGTGCTGGCCGGCAAGGCCGTCGAAAGCGCCAAGGCCCAGGCCACGGCCATTGCCGAGCGCGTGCACAAGGACGGCGGCCCGGCCGACCTGCAAGGCAAACAGATTACCGCGCTGGTCGCCTACCTGCAGCGGCTCGGCACGGACATCGCGGTCAAGTCCGAGGCCCCCAAGCACGCCTCGGCGGCACCCGCGCCCAGGGGGACGCCATGAAAAGCGACATCATGGGCCACGCCAACCTGTGGGGCTGGGCGGTCGCGGCATTGGTGCTGTTCTGCCTCGTGTTCGCGACGCAGGTCTGGCGCACCTTTGCGGCCCGCAACAAGGCCGAGTTCGACCGCGCCGCCGGTCTGCCGCTCGCGGACGGCACGCTCGGTTCCCAGCCTGAACATCCCAACGCCCCTTAGAGGAGGCTCCATGGCAACGCAAAACGATCGACTGATGGACCACGACTACGACGGCATCGAGGAGTACGACAACCCGATGCCCGGCTGGTGGACGGCGCTTTTCTGGGTCACCATCGTTTTTTCGGCCGGCTACTGGTTCTACTACCACACCATGGGCACCGGCACCGTGGTCGCCGATGAGTACGCGGCAGACATGCAGGAGCTGCAGGCCCTGCAAAAGAAATTCGCCTTGCCCGAGCGGTCGGAGGACGAGCTCAAGGCGATGGTCGCCGACCCGCAAGTCGTGCAGACCGGCGCGGCCAAGTTCAAGGAGGTGTGCGCCGCGTGCCATGGCGAACAGGGCGAGGGCAAGATTGGCCCCAACCTCACCGACGACGCCTGGCTGCACGGCGGCTCGCTCCGCGCCATCTACGCGAGCATCGGCAACGGTGTCCCCGCCAAGGGTATGCCGGCGTGGGGCCGCGTGCTCAAACACAGCGACACCCAGGCGGTGGCGGCGTTCGTCGGCTCACTCAAGGGCAAGAAGGTGCCCGGCAAGGCGGCGCAGGGCACGGTCGAGCCGTGAATTTGTAAACACCCTCTGAGAGGGTGTATGCAAAAGAGCGCCGACTGCGGCTCAGGATGCATCCCGGCATGCATTATTGCTCCTTGCTCCCTCCCTGCGACGTACCCGAAGCACGCCTCAGTCGGTCGCCGCGTCGCGCCTCGCCTTCCGGGCGCCTCCTGACCCTCTTATCCGGCGTATTTCGAATCCAGCCTTTGAGGGCCAATTGAGCATCCGCACCGCACAACACCGCGTGCTGTCGACCTTGAACCTGGACGGCACCCGCCGCTGGATTCGGCCGACCCTTGCGCCTGGGCGCCACTGGTCGCGACGGCGCTTGGTGGGGTGGCTGCTCATCGCGGTGTTCGTCACGTTACCGCGCATGACGGTTGGTGGCCGGCAAGCGGTGCTTTTCGACCTTGCGCGCCGCGAGTTCACGCTGTTCGGCGCGACGCTCTACGCCACCGACACGTTGCTGCTGTTGCTTTTCCTCATCGCGCTGTTCTTGGGCATCTTCCTGCTCACAGCCCTCTACGGCCGGGTGTGGTGCGGCTGGGGCTGCCCGCAGACGGTGTACCTGGAATTCGTGTTCCGGCCGCTGGAGCGCCTCATCGAAGGCAAGGCCCGCCAGCAGGAGGCGCTGGACCAGCAACTCGTGCCGTGGCGGCGCCTCGTCAAGTGGCTGGCGTTCCTGGTGATTTCGTTCACGCTTTCCAACGTCTTTCTGGCCTACTTTGTGCCGGTCGACACCGTGTTGCAGTGGGCGAGCCGGCCGCCGACCGAACATCCGCAGGGGTTCGCGGTCGTCGCGGTGGTCACGGCGCTGATGATGGTGGACTTTGCGTGGTTCCGCGAGCAGATGTGCGTCGTGGCATGTCCCTATGCGCGGCTGCAGTCGGTGCTCGTCGACAGGCAGTCGCTCCTTGTCGCCTACGACGCCGGCCGCGGAGAACCGCGCGGCAAGCTGCGCAAGGCGGAAGAACTGAGCCTCGGCACGGCGCCGGCCAGAGGCGATTGCGTGGACTGCGACGCCTGCGTGCGCACCTGCCCAACGGGACTGGACATCCGAGACGGCTTCCAACTGGAGTGCATTGCCTGTGCGCAGTGCGCCGATGCGTGCGACGCGGTGATGGCAAAGGTCCACAAGCCCGCGGGCCTGATTCGCTATACGTCGCAGGCCGAACTCGAAAGGACCGGCCAGGCGCGTCCCAGACTTGCCGCACTGCGCACGCGGACGGTGCTCTACCCGACCGCCATCTGCGTCGTAGCCGGGGTGCTGGCGTGGGCCATCGCCAGCCGTGGCACAGCCGAGGTCACGCTGCTGCGCGGGGTCGGCGCGCCCTTTACGGTGCAGTCATCGGGTGAAATCCACAACCTCGCCAAGCTGCGCATCGACAACCACAGCGGCGCGGACCGGCAATACCACCTTGACGTGGAGGGCGCCGCGGACCTCAGGCTGGTTGCGCCGCAAAACCCATGGCCCGTCGCGCGGGGCGGCACCAAGACCCAAAACGTGTTCATCGTCGCACCGGCCGGGGCGATCCACGGCAAACGCAAAGTACACGTGCGGGTTCGCGACGGGGCGACCTACGACGTGGTGCACAGTTTCACGCTCCTGGGGCCGAACTAGGCGCGTGGAGGAGGCGGCGATGACGTACCGTACGAACCATCCACCGACGGTCCCGGCGCTCGACGGCAGCGACAACCTCGTCAGTGAGGCCGGCCGCGCCATCGCCGACGGTGTACGCGCCGGCAGGCGCCGTCAACGGGGCTGGCATTGGCCGTTGTGGGTGGTGGGGTTGCTCGCCATCCCGGTCGCCGCCCATGCGTACCTCATCGCCAAGGCCCTGCACGATCCCGGCCTCGCCGTCGAGCGCGACTACTACACGCGCGCCGTCGCCTGGGACGCCGAAATGGATCAACAGCGCAAGAACGCGGCGCTGGCCTGGCAGGTCTCCGGCGAACCGGGGCCGCTCCATGCCGACGGCGCCTCGCTGCGCGTACACGTCCGCGGCGCCGACGGCCAACCGGTGGCCAACGCCGTAGTGCAGGTCCGCGCCCGCCACAACGCGCGACCGAGCGAAGCGGCGGACGCGACCGGCACAACGGACGCCCAGGGAGCGGTCACCGTGGCGCTGCGCGGTCTGCGCTCGACGGGTCTGCACGGCTTTGCCATCGCCGTCACGGCCGGGGACAATCGCTACACTGCCCTGCTTCGCCGCGACATCGGCCGGTAGGCGCGCCATGGGGACGATGGTCTGGACCGTCTTTGCTGCGAGCGTGGTGGGCAGCCTGCACTGCGCGGGCATGTGTGGCGGACTGGTTGCGTTCGCAGTGGGAGCGCCAGCGCCCGGGACGCAACAGACGGGCCGAGGCTGGCGCGAGCGGTGGCGGCAGGGGCTGCACTGCCTCGGTGGTGTACAGTCCGCCTACCACGGAGGGCGCTTGCTGGCGTACTCGCTCTTGGGCATGGCGGCCGGCGCGCTCGGCCGCGGCGTGGATGCGGCGGGCGCCTCGCAAGGCTGGTCGCAATCGGCCGCCGCCGCCGCTGGGGTTGCCATGATCGCCTGGGGCACGTGGAACCTGCTGGGCGCAGCCGGCGTGAAACTGCCCCGCGCACACCGGTTCGCCGCCCTCGCATCGCTGTACGGCGCGACGCTGCGCAGGCTGCGCGCCCAGCCGGCAATGGTCCGGGCTGGTGTGCTGGGTCTGGCCTCGGCGCTGCTGCCGTGCGGCTGGCTGTACGCGTTCGTCATCACCGCCGCGGGTACGGGATCCGCCACCGGCGGCGCGCTGGCCATGGCGGCGTTCTGGGCCGGCACGTTGCCGATGCTCGCCGCGCTCGGCGCCGGGGTGCAAGCGCTTGCGGGACCCATGCGCCGCCACGTGCCCAAACTGGCGGCCGCGGCCTTGGTGCTGGTCGGGGTGCTGGCGATCGCCCACCGTGCCCAGCCGCTGCCGGGCACCGCAGGCGATCCCCGGACGTGTTGCCATGGCCAGTGACCGCCCACCATCGCCCTGTGCGCACTGTGGGCTGCCCGTGGTCGCTGGTCAGGCCGATGCCGGCCCGCAGTTCTGCTGCGCCGCATGCGAAACGGTCTACGGCGCCCTGCGCAGCGACGGTCTGGAGCAGTTCTACGCGGCCCGCGATGCGTGCGCGGTTGCGCCTCAGCCTGCCCGCTCGACCGGCCGCGACTACGCCGAGTTCGACGACCCTGCCTTTGCGGCGGCGCACATCCAGCAACAGCCCGACCGATCGACGGTTTCGCTGGTCCTGGACGGCGTCCACTGCGCCGCGTGCCTGTGGATCGTCGAACGGCTGCCCCACGTGGTGCCGGGCGTGGTCGACAGCCGGTTGGACTTGCCGCGCGCCACGGTCCACCTGGCCTGGAATCCCGACGTCGTCGCCCTCTCGGCGATCGCGCGGCGCCTCGATCGCTTTGGCTACCCGCCGCACCTGGCGCGTGCTGGCGACCGCGACGACCGCGAGGTGCGCGACCTGATCTTGCGCGGTGGGGTGGCGTGGGCGATCTCGGCCAACGTGATGATGCTCAGCGTCACCGACTACGTAGGGGCATGGAGCGACATGGATGCGGCGACCACGCACTACCTGCGCTCGGTGTGCGCGGTGTTGACGCTGCCGTCGCTGCTGTGGGCGGCCCGACCGTTCTATGAAGGCGTGCGGGCGTCGTGGACAGTGCGCCGCTTGCACATGGACGTGCCGATCGCGCTGGGCATCGTTGCGGGCTACGCCGGGGGCCTGTGGAACGTGGCGCGCGGCGACGGGCCGGTGTGGTTCGACTCGGTGGCTTCGCTCATCTTCCTTTTGCTGGCAGGCCGACTCTTGCAGACGTTGCAGCGGCGCAGATCGCAACGGGTCGCAGAGCTGCTTTTCTGCCTCGCGCCCGGATCGGCGCGCAAGCTCGACCGCCTGGACGACCACGGCCGCGACGTGTCCATCGCCAGCCTGGTGCCCGGCGACCTCGTGGCGGTGCGCGCGGGCGACTCGTTTGCGGTGGACGGGGTGGTCGCCGAGGGTCGGTCCACGGTCGACCGCGCGCTGTTGAGCGGCGAGTCGCGGCCGGTGGCGGTGGGGCCGGGCGACTTGGTATTCGCCGGCACGACCAACCTCGGGGCGCGCCTGGTGGTGCGCGCGACGGCCGCTGGCGAGACGACCCGCATGGGGCAACTGCTGCGCGCGGTCGACGAGGCGCTGGTGCGCAAGGCGCCCATCGTCGCGCTGGCCGATGCCATCGTGGGTCGGTTCGTGTTCGCCGTCCTGGGGCTGGCGACGCTGACTGCCGCCCTGTGGTTGGCCATCGACCCGAGTCTGGCGCTGGACCACACCGTGGCGCTGCTCGTCGCGACGTGTCCGTGCGCGCTCGGGCTCGCCACCCCGCTGGCCGTGCACGTCGCCTTGGGCCGCGCTGCGCGGCAGGGCATCTACGTCAAGGGGGGCGACGCGCTGGAGGCGCTCGCGGGCAAGGGCACCATCTACTTCGACAAGACCGGCACCCTGACCCAAGGTCGCCTGAGCGTGGTCGCGCAGGCCGGCGACGGCCAAGCCCTGCAGTGGGCGGCCGCGCTGGAGGCCGAGTCTGCGCACCCCGTGGCGGCCGCATTGCGCACGCTGGGCCCGGCGCAACCGACCCGCGATGTGCAGGCGTCCACCGGTGCGGGCGTGCGTGGGATGGTTGCGGGGCACCTCGTCGTGGTCGGCCGGCCGGCGTGGGTCGCACATCAGGCGACCGCGGCCCCCGGATTGCTCGACCGCTGCGCGCACTGGGCCGAGCGAGGGCACACGCCCGTCGCCATTGCAGTGGACGGTCAACTGTGCGCGGCCGCGGCCGTCGGTGACGCGGTGCGGCCCGATGCCCAGCCGGCGCTGTCGGCCCTGCAAGCTGCGGGCTGGCAGGTGCGAGTCCTGTCGGGCGACCACAGTGCGGCCGTGGCGGCGGTCGCGCGAAGCCTCGGCATCGACGGCAGCTGTGCGCAGGGCGATGCCACGCCCGAGCGAAAGCTCGAAGTGATCCGGACAGCCGCCGCGCTCGGCCCCGTCGTGATGGTCGGCGACGGCGTCAACGACGCGGCGGCCCTGGCGGCGGCCACCGTAGGCATCCACGTCCACGGCGGCGCCGAGGCTGGCCTGCGGGCCGCCGACGTGTTCTTGACCCGACCGGGCGTGGGCGGCGTCGTCGAACTGGTTCAGGGCGCACGCGGGACGCTTCAGACGATCCGCAAGTCCATCGGTCTGTCGCTCGGCTACAACGTGGTCTGTGTCGCGCTGGCGATGTCTGGATGGCTGAGCCCGCTGGTCGCCGCCGTGCTGATGCCGTTGTCGTCGCTGGCCGTGGTGTCGCTGGCCTTGCGGGGCCGCGGTTTTCGCGATCCGATGGCAGGCACGGCACCGGAAGCCCAAGACGCCACCCTGGCGACCGCGGCGCCCGCGGCAGTGGAGGTTGCCCCATGGTCATGATGTTCCTGATGATCCCCGTCGCACTGCTGATGTCCGCTGGGGCCGTGGCGGCGTTCGTGTGGGCCGTGCGCCGCGGCCAGTTGGACGACCTCGTGACCCCGGCGGTGCGCATTTTGCACGACGACGAGCGGCGCGCGCCGGCCCATCAGCGCGGCGAAGACGGCCGCGATCCGCCACCTTCACGCTCCTGACGATATGGCGCCACCCGGCCACCGGCCCCCGCTGATCCGCTTGCGGAGCGCCCCCCAAAGGGCACGCAGAGGATGGATTCCATCCCATGCTGCGCCTGGGCTTGCTCATGGAGTCGCCCGTTCGCGTTCTGCCCGGTCGCCTCGCTGCTCCAACCCGATACCAAGCTGATCGGAAGTGCCGGTTCAGCCAAAAAGCCGAGCGGCCGGCCCGCCCCCAAGGACGAACCGGCCGCCGCGCAGGTATCGTGCCGGGATTAGGGCCCGGAAATGATTTGCTCAATCATTTCTTGGGCCCGTTTGCTTGCTCAGTGGGTCGCCAGCTCGCGGACCAAGGGTCCGACTCGCGGCTCCGTCCTGATGTGAGAGTGATCGACTTATTGTTTTCCAGTCCCTTAGGTCTTCTTGGCGAAAGAATCGCAGGTGCCGGCCGGCGCGACCGCGGTGTTGTTGAAGATCTTGCAGGTGCCGCACCCATCGCCTGGCACCCACAGCACGCACAGGTCGCAGCGTTTGGCCTGGTCGGCGGCGTTGTCGACGTACTTGAGGGCGTCGCGCTGCGGCTTGCTACCGCCGGTCGGGTCGGTGCACGCCGTGGGCGCCGCGCCGCCGCCTTTGCCACACGCGGCCAGCGCCGCCGCGCCGGTGGCGGCCAAGGCGCCGATTCCGAGGCGGGTCAGGAACTGGCGGCGCGAAAAGTCGTTGTGCATGGTGGACTCCTTGTGCAAGGGACGGTGCGCGTGCATGGCGCGGTGGAACGGGAGGGCGTGTTCGCCGACACTGCGCGGCGCTCGCCGCCTCCCTCGAATTGGCGCGACGAACCAGCTGCCGGCCGCTGGAGATCTTGGGCCGAGCCGGCCGCGGGTGCAATTGCGAGCTTTTTGGTCCGAGTTCGTGCATCAGGTGGATCCAGTTGACAGATTCATAAGCCATTTCCAGGCTTTGCCGTCCGCTCTGTCGGAGATGCCGGGCGCGCCTCTGGTCACGAATTCGTCATGGCAGGCATGGGAGCAAGGGTTCCCCCCTGGCACGTGCGACAGCGAGGCGGTGCCCGTTTTCCAGGCGATGCGTTTATCGGACGGGCCACCAGACCCTGACCGCCCGTCCAGACCTGGACCACCCAATCGACGGACCGGACCGTTGTAGACGATCGACTACGGGACATTTGTTCAGTGATTCTAATTGCTGTTTGTCCAAGGTTTTGCGGACGCCGCTGTCGGGCCTGACGAACATCAACTACTCTAGGAGCCGCAGGCCGAGCTGAGTTTTCCACAGGTGATTCTGACAAATGAGAATTCACATAATCCTGTCAAATAATTGCAATCCACAGGCCATGATCACCGTCTCCGAACGATCGCCGTTGATCAAGAGGCTCATCCAGGTAGTAGACGATCGACATCTTGTCGATCTGCAATGAATTCTGACAGTGAATTCAGGCTCTGCATCGGTCGGCGCCAGGGCCGCCGCGATGCCGTCGGGCCACAGCCAGCCGGAGCGGATTCGTTTGCTGTGCTGCGGTTTCTCGGACCAGGGGGCTGCCCGCCGCCGAGCGCGAGGCTGTCGCCCGGCCTGGAGCAGTCTTGATGCTTGTCAACTTTTTGCGGATGCGCCACAATCGGCCCCGTCGGCGACGCCAGCCGCCTCCGGGCGGCGGGTTGATGCGCACCGAAACCTTTGCGGGGCGGCGAGGGCCGCGACCGGGGGATGCGTGTGCGCAGGTCTGCCTGGCGCTCGGCGGAGTCGCGCGCAGTTCGGGAGGATTCACATGGCGACGGTGCAAGCGCAGTCCGGGCACACGCAGGCCGGGCACGGCGAGACCAACGCGGGCCACCTCGCGCCGCGCGACGGGGGATCGGCGTGGGCTCGGGCCCAAGGGCTGCGGGAGTTGGCTGCGCGACTGCAACGCGAGGCTGCCGAACCTCCGGCGCAGGTCCGAGCTTCGCACGCCGCGGCGCCCGCGAAGTTCGACCACGCAAAAAGCGCCGCGGACCCCGCGACAAAAGCCTGCGGTTTGGTCCACAATCGAGCGGTCGCTTCCGCAGCGGACCCGCGGACGGCCAAGGCCCCTCGCGGCGACACGGGGCCGGTCAAGCCGGTGCGCCCCTCGTCGCCGGATCCCGGTCCCGCACGAACGAAGCAAGGCCCCAAAGACGCGAGGAACGCAATGGCACAGCGCGACCTTGGAGATGACAAGCGCGGCCGATCGTTGACGATTCCCGCCACGCGTTTGACCCGCGCCGAGGTCGCTGAGGGCATTGCGCTGGCCGAGTGGATGGACTACCGCCGGCCCGCGGTGCGCGCGGAGTGCGTCAACGGCCCGCGGCCATGCCCCTACGTGTCGTGCAAGCACCACCTGTACCTGGACGTCAACCCGGTCACCGGCAGCATCAAGATCAATTTTCCGGACATCGACGTCACCGAAATGGAAGAGTCCTGCGCGCTCGACGTCGCAGAGCGCGGTGGGCAGACGCTCGAAGAGGTCGGCGCGATCATGAACCTGACGCGCGAGCGCATCCGCCAAGTCGAGGTCAGCGGCCTGGAGCGCCTGCAAGCCGAGGATTTCGCTTTGGACCTAGAGGATGCGTTCACCTCCTGATCGGCCGGTCAATCCCTCATGATCGAGTTGCGTCTGGCGCTTTTCGAGGTAGCCGATCCCACTGGCGCTACCGATCTGGCGCGGCAGCTCACCGAGGCCGGCTACACGGTCGTTGCCAACCGCACCGCGGCGCACGAGTTCGCGCAGGCCGGCGTGCCGTTCGTGCTTGCCGAACAGCTCACGGGCGTGCCGGACATCCTCGACGGGCGAGTCCAGACGTTGCACCCCGCAGTCCACGGCGGCATCGTCGCGCGGCGCAGCCACCCAGATCACATGGCGGCGCTGCAGCAGTTCAACGTCGCACCGATCGACATCGTGGTGGTCAACCTGTGGCCGTTCTCCGCCATGATCGACACGTTGGGCGCGGCTGGCGTGGCGCCGGACGACATGCTGTGCCACGCCGAGATCGCAGGCGCCGCGCTGATCCGTGCCGCAGCGGGCAACTACCCGGATGTGCTGACGTTGGTCGATCCAGATGACTACGAACCGGCGCTCGAAGAGCTTGTCGCCGGCCGGCTCGATGTCGATCGCCGCAAACACTTGGCGGCCAAGGCATTTCGCTATCTCGGTCACTTCGACGACGCGATCGCGGCGTGGCTCGCGGGCGCACAGGCGCCGGACCCGGCGTCTGCACCCGCAGCCCCGTTTGGCCAGGCCGCGCATCCCCGACACCGCTTTGGCGAGGAAGAGACGGTGACGCTCGACCTTGGCGCCGCCGAGCCCCTGGAGGGTGGGGAGAACCCCCAACAATCCGCATGGTTCCATCGCGACAGGCGCGCCTTCTTGGTGTACACGCCCGATATCGTGGCCGACCAGATTCGGCAATTGCCGTACGCGGCACTGCTCGATGCCGATCTGGCGTGGGCGGCGGCGCGCGACCTGCCGGTCGACCTCGCTGGCGCCGTGGTGGTCAAGCACGGCAACCCGACCGGGGCGGCCGCGCTGACCACCTCGGTCGCTGGTGCGCTGCTGCGCGCGATGGACGCCGATCCGTTCGCCGTGTCCGGTGCGGTCTTGGCGGTCAACCGCCTGTTCGACCTGGCCGCGGCCCGGGCGCTGGGCGACCGGCCGGTATCGATCGTCGTCGCGCCGGAGTTCGAAGAAGAAGCCTGGGAATTGTTGGCGCAGAAGCCCTGGATCCGGCCGATCGCCCTCGGAGCGCTGGGCGACGACCCGATCAAGCGCTTGGTCCACGTCACGCACCTGGGCGTGCTGATTCAACAGCCCGACACCGTGCCGCTCGCCATCGAGACGGCGCTGGTGGCGACCCGCATGGCGCCAAGTCCGAGTGAGTGGCGAGCGCTTGACGTTGCGTGGCGCCTGTGCAAGCACGCAAAGAGCAACGCCGTCGTGATCGCCGACGAAAACGGCTCGGTCGGCGTCGGCGCTGGCCAGGTCTCGCGCCAGGACGCGGCAACGATCGCGGGTGGCAAGTGCCGCAAAGGCTACCGTCCCGTGGCCGCGGCCTCCGACGGCCAATTGACCGGTCCTGAGGTGCTCGACACGCTGCTGCGGTTCGGCGTCAAGGCCCTGGTGCAGCCCGGTGGCAGCCCGCGCGACGCCGAAATCGCTGCGGCCGCCGACGCGCGCGGCATGACCATGGTCCTGACCGGGGTCAGCCACTACCGACATTGATTCGCGCAGCCATGTGCGAATGGCGCGGCTTGTGCACACCGCCCGGCCGCACCGCAATCGCCATGATCCACCGGCAAAAAAGGTCCTGAATCCTTGGCGATCGAATTAACTCAGGTTTCCCGGGGAAACCGGCGCAAACCTGCACCTTCAGGGTGACAGGTTTGCGCCGGCG
>VGRO01000019.1 GCA_016875335.1 Deltaproteobacteria bacterium
ACTCTCACATCAGGACGGAGCCGCGAGTCGGACCTTTGGTCCGCGAGCTGGCGACCCACGGAGCAAGCAAACGGGCCCGAGAAATGATTGAGTAAATCATTTCCTGGCCCTTACCATGTAGAGTACCTCAGGCCCGAAGTTCGCGCCGGCTTGGGGCGCACGACAGGGCCGAGGTACTTCCGGCCGCGGCTGCGGCCGGTCGCGGGGGTGAGCGCGCATGGGCGCGCGAGGGTCAATTCCGCTGGGCGCTCCTCCGCGCCCGCATCGCGAGGATGCAATGGGCGAGGCGAAGGTGCAAGGTTGCCCGATCGGCGCACTGACCGGGGTGCGGCGCGGGGGTGTCAATGGGTGGGGGTCGTCGAAGGCGAGGCGGAGCGCCTCCGGCGTGGCGGCGGGTCGGACCTTCACCTGTTCGACCGCAATGCGGGGCGCCGGGGCAGGGCTGATCCGCTCGTCCCCTCAGGTTTCAATGGAGTCCGACCGTGTTGGCGTCAGCGCAGCCGCCTACCGGCGCTTCGCCACGGTATGCTCCGGCAGTGCCGTCACTGGGGCCAATCGACAAGCGGAGTCTACCTGCCCCTGCCGCCCTCCCGTCTTCCCTGTGCACGGCAACTACCAGCGGGAGCGGGCCCACGGCCGAGCGAAAGCCCGGTGCAGGGAACACGTCTGCTACCGGCGGCAATGGCAGGAACCCAAGGAGCTTGCCGTCAGCGGATAGACATCGGAAGGCGACGCAACCGACGGAAACCGGGAACCCCGGTGAACCCGCAAGTGCAATGGGCAAGCAAAAATTGCCGGCGACGTCGGTGGCTGTGGGCGCGACTTGACTGAGCTGTCCTTGATTGCCAACCGACGCCGCGGCCACACCATTGCCGTCAACCCGCACGACAAGGACATCGCCGTTGCCAAGCAATGCCGGAAAGGTAATCGCGGCGCCACGGACGCCGAGACCACCTACGTAAGCAATTGCTGAATGAGCGACGAAGTGCGAGATCGTGAGTTCCCCGCCGTCTGAAATATGGTCCACAACCTCCAGCACGGCGGGCTCTGCGGGGCTACTGAAGACCGCAGCCGTCCGAACAGTGCTCAGTGACCGAACCGTGCGGAGTATGGGACCGGAACTCCAGCTTTGCCCGATCGTCGTGCCACAGTCCCGGTTGACGATCAACGCGTGCCACGCACCAGGTTGCCCCTGTGCCAAGATCAACGCGCCGCCCAGCCGCTCCACACCGCCAGACCAGCGCGCATCATTGGTTTTGCCTGACCGCATCGCGCTACATCTGACCTCACCTTGCCAATTGAATGCCACCGCCGCGGTCGGCGCCCTCTTGTCGCCCGCCATGGGCCAATCCGAAAGAGCGATCGGCCCGTCAGCCGTTGCCACCAAGCCACCTCCACCGAACTCAAGCCTTTGAAGCCAAGGCGGACCACCCATGGGAGCGGCAGCGAGGACACGAATCGACGCGCCGTCGCCTGACGGTTCGTTGGTCAGCAACGCGACCGAACCATCAGCGGCGGTCGCAACGACTAGATCTTGGGCCAGAACGCCCGACGGCCACAAAATGGACCGCCAGGAACCGGCGTGAAACTCAACCGTTGGCTCCAAACCGATGGCCAGGTCGCGGCGAGTTCCAGGGGCCCTGTTCGGTTGTTGGCGGCAGCCAACGGTGCTGAACGTTGCAAGCGTAAGGAGACACATTCGGATGCGCCGGCTGCTGGCGAATCCCTGCTTCGGCAGGCCAATGTCGTCTTGCCCTACTTGCAGCCGCCGCATTTGATCCCAAACCCGCCCCCTGCAGTCGGCACCCACTTGAGGAGGTAGCCGCCAGTCGCCTGGTCAAACGCACACACTTTCGAGCATGGCTGAGCCTTCCACTTTGATTTCGGGCCGCACGCAGATTCAAATGTTTCACCACCTGCGGGCGCTGGTGGCGCTTTCGAATTGACGCCGGGGTCGCCAGTGGCCGGATTGAAGTCGCAACCGCCCGGCCCCTTGTTTGGGAAGTCTGCCTCCCAAGAACCATCTTCCGGATCTGCCGGTTCCGGGCATTTGCAACCGGGAACCTTGCCGCAGAACCACGTCTTGACATAGCAGGCGTAAAAGAGCCAGTACATGATGGCCAGAACAAAGCCTGCCTTGAGCCACCACACCGGTGGAAGGGCAAAACTCGTACCGCCGCCGGTCCACAGTAGCAACTCGATAGTAGGAAGATTCCAATTGGCGACTTGCAGTCTTTCGACCGTGGCCTGAGTTCTTGCCCATTCGCCACGGTCTTGTGCGTGGTTGAGGTCTGTGGCCGTTTCCGGGTCAATGGAAACGGTGACGCTTGGCCCAGAATTCGGCCACATGTCCATTTCCGCGAAGCCTGCAATGGCGCCACTTAGGATTTCGTCCGCACGCACATAGTCTGGTGATTCTACATGGAGGGTAACGATGAGGCTCTCCGCATCGCCGGCAATGCGAATACGAATCCCTACTTGGGCCAAACGGGCGAGCAGCGAATCCGCTGTACTCGAGAATTCGGGCGCAGATCCGGTCTCCGCTTGGTCTGTTGAGCCTTCGCGGAAACGGGGGGTGCCGCTCCGAGGACGGCGCATCGCAGAGTGACACGCCCCCCCCGCACCGACAATCCCCACCCGACTTGCAGGGATGCTCGCCCGCGGCCGAAGTCGCGGCAACGCCGAAGTACGTCGGCGCCACCTCCCGAACCCCGCCCGCCAGCGTGTGCCAGTCGACTTCGCTCTGGGCCCCGAATTGCCGAATGCCAGTGCTCATGGTGGCCTACTCGTAGACCAGCAGGCCGACAGAGATCGCCACGCTGAACGCACTAGGGCTCGACGCCTGCGTCGCGCGCAGTTGGATGTCCAGGGCCGGGCCGACCTGCATTCCAAGCTGGGTCTGGTAGATCTTGCCGGCCGCGCTCGCCGAACTGCTCAGGGTCACCGACCCTGCCGCCGCCGCCGCCTGAAACGCCGTCTGGGGCACGGCCGGATTCGGCCAAGTCGGGACCGCTTCGACGCTCACGGATGGGTGCTCGTGAACGTTTGTGCACCCACGCGCACGACCTGCGACGCTTTGGAAAAGCGCGAAATGTCGAGCGCACGGATCTGCCTGAGCACGATCGATGTCGCCGACGCGAGCGAGTCGAACACGAACTCCTGATCTTCGATCAACTTGACGAACACGGGACCCTCCACGCGGCCAACCTCGGCGGCGTGGTCCAGATCTTCGCTCTCTCTCTCTCTCTGCAATGTCAATGCCAAAACCGGCTTCGCCCGCCGGGCGCGACCGGGCGTTCCCAAGCCCACCGGTGCACCCAACCCCCCGCGGCGCTATGCTTGCCGCGCGCCGGGCGCCTGCCCGCCGCGCAGGATTCGATGCACGATTGCCCCGCCGCAGGCCCCGCCCTGGTCGCGTTGAGCGCGCAGTTGTTGTGCGCCATCGGCGCCAGCGCCGCGCACGCCGGTCCCGCCCGGCCGGACTGGACAGCAGCCCTCGCCGCGGCCGGCGTCGACGTGCGCGCGATGGACCGAGGTGCGGATCCGTGCGCGGATTTCTACCGCTTTGCGTGCGGGTCGTGGCAGAAGGGTGCACCCGTCGGCGCGGACGAGGCCGGACACTTCGCGGCGTTCGACGGAGCCGAGGCGCGGTTCCGCACCGACGTCCGCCGCATGCTTGCAGAAAGCCTGCGTTCGCCGGCCCAGCCCGGCCCGCTCAAGACCGCGGCGCAATGGCACGCCCGGTGTGCCGCCGGGTTGGCCGAACCAGCGACCACGGCGGCCCTGCCAGATTTCGCGGTGCCGGCCGACATGACGGGTCTGGGGCACTGGGTAGGGCGGTTGCAGGCGGCGGGCGTGCACCCGTTCTTTCGCTGGGCGGTCGATCCGGACCTGCGCGACGGCGGCCGCACCGTGCTGTGGCTCGACGACCCGCCGTTGGGGCTCGGCGACCGCGAGGCGTACCTGGCGACGGACACCGCGGCGGGCCAGTTGCGGGCGGACTACCTGGTGCACGTTCGCGATGTGCTGGCTGCGCTTGGCGTCGTCGGTGCCCAGGAGGCGGCCCAGGCGGTGATCGACCTCGAAACCCGCCTGGCGACCGCCAGCAAATCGGCGACCGAGCGGCGCGACGCCACGCGCATGTTCCACCCGCTCGAAGCGGCGGCGCTGCGCGCGCTCGCACCGGCCTTGCCGTGGGACCACTGGCTGGCCGCGCTGAAGGTGCCCGGCGGGACCCAGGTCATCGCGACTTCGCCCAAAGGGCTGGCGGCGGCGAGCGAGGCGTGGCAGGCGCTGCCGCTCTTGGATTTGGCGAGCTACGTGCAGTGGACCGTCGCCCGCCAGCTCGCGCCGCTGGCCGGCCCGGGCCCCGCCCACCTCGCCGACCGTTGGGCGCGCCGGGTCCGTGGCAGGCCGCTGCCGGTCGCCGCCGACCGCTGCCTGGACGCGACCTTGCAGATCCATGGCCGCGCGGTGGCGGCCGGGTGGCTCGACCAGAGGGCTGGGCCGGGATGGGATGGCGAAGTCTCGGCCGTGTGGGGCGCGGTGCGGGCGGCCCTGGCGGCGCAAACGGCGGCGAACCCGTGGCTGGACGCTCCGGCGCGCGCGGTCGCCTTGGGCAAGGTCGAGCGCCTGACGCTGGCCCCGCTGCTGCCGCCGGCCTGGCAGGTGGACCCGAATGCGGGCGTATTGGCGGCGCAGTGGTCCGCGCGCGGCCGGCGGTTCAGCGCAGAACTCGACCTGCAAGGCCCTAAGGCCGCCGTCGCGCCGGGCGATTGGCGGTCTGCCGAGGTCGGGGCCTTTTTCGACCCGCAGCGCAACGTCGTCGCGGTGGCGCCGGCATCGCTGCAGGGGCCGCTGTGGCCGGTGACCGCTGCTCCCGCCGTGCGCTTTGGCGCGTTGGGGTCGGCGCTTGGCCACGAAGCCGTGCATGCCATCGACCGCGAGGGCGGGTACTTTGACGGCGACGGCACGCTCAAACCGTGGTGGACCTCGGCCACGGCCGCCGGGCTGGCGACTGCGGCGACCTGCCTGACGGAGCAGTTGGCGCGCGAGGGGGTCGCACCCGGCCTGCGCCCAAACCCTGCGGTCCTGGCGGGCGAACTGGCCGCAGACCTCGGGGGCCTGCGCGCAGCCCATCGCGCGCTGCGGCAGTGGGTGGCGCCTGATGTGGACCCCGGTGCCGCCGACCGGGCGTTCTTCGCGGCGCACGCCCAGGCTTGGTGTGCCGTGTTGTCCCCAGCGGCAGAGCGCGACATGGCCCAGCGCGGCCCGCATCCCCCGCCGCGGTTGCGCGTCCACGCGGCCGTGCGCAACCTGCCCGCGTTTGCCGCTGCCTTCCAATGCAAGGCCGGCGCTCCGCTCGCCCCCAAAACTACCTGCACGATCTGGTGAATCCGATGAAAAAGCTCCTCGTCGCGCTGGCCTGCCCAGCCCTGGCCGCGGCGTGCGGCGCTGACCCCAAGCCCGGCGCGGCCGACAGCGCTGCCGCGGTCCCCGACGTCCAAGCGGAGACCACGACGGCGGCCGACGCGGCCCATAGCGATACTGCGGCCCCACCTGGCTGTCCCTTCCTGTGGTTCCAGGAAAAAGCGCCCGCGGATCCCAAGCGCTCCAAGTTCGCGCTCGGCCTCTTCCACTACAACATCGAGTACGTCATCGGCGGCCTGGAATACACCAAGGCCGATGGCAAGAAACTGGTGTTCCTCGACAAGCCCTCCAACCAGGGCTGGACCGACGAAAAGACCCAGGACTACATCATCGACCAGACGCTGCGGCCGATCCTGGAGGTATTCGAGCGCCACCCGACCTGGGGCGTGGACATCGAGTTGCAGGGCATGGCCATCGAGGTCATGGCGCAACGCCACCCCAAGACCTTGGCCTTGCTCAAGAAGCTGGTGGACAACGGCCAGGTCGAGCTCATCAGCTTCCACTGGGCGGCGCAGTTCTTCCTGGCGTTTCCGCGCGAGGACTTGCAGCGCAGCCTGGATGTGACCAAGCAGATCATGGCCGACGCGTGCCTGCCCTTGGGGCCGGTCGTCTTCAACCAAGAGGGTCAGGCCGGCGAGGGCCGCCAGGATCTGCTGGTCCAAGGCGGCTGGAAGGTCGGGGTCTTTCCCAAGAACCTGTGGAAGTACCAGCACAAGGGCGACGACAGCAATTGGTGGCCGCTGTATTCCAGCGAGGGCGGCGATCTTGTGGTCGGCCCGGGCGGTGTGGACCCTGCCGCAGGCGTGCAAGTCGCGTGGCACTTCTTCGACGACGGCGAACTGCGCGCGGCGCCCAAGACCCCAAATGGGCCGCTGAACCCGTATTTCGCGCCGGAAGCCGCGGCTGATCCGGCCCGCATCAAGGAATACGAGGACCAGTTGATTGCCCTGGAGAAGGACGGCTGGTACCTGACGCGCATCGGCGACTACGTGCGGCACCTCAAGGCCAAGGGCATCGCCGCCAAGCCGGCGCCGCCGCTGCTCGATGGCACCTGGCAGGCGCCGTCGACCAACAGCGTCCACAAGTGGATGGGTTCGGCCGGCATCCTCGCGCCCGGGGTCGAAGCCGACAACGTGGTGCGGACCGGCAACGTCGTGGCGCGCACCCAGGTCGTCGCACTGCAGCGCGTCCTCGACGCCATCGCCAAGGACCACCCGATAAAGGCCAAGGCGTGGCGCGCACAACTCGACGCGCTGTGGCGCAAGCTGTGGCGGGTGCAGGTCAGCGACTGTTCGGGCATCAACCCTTGGCCGGGCGAAGTCTGGTTCGGCATCGAGGGCAACGCCGCCATCGGCAAGGACGCAGAGGCCTTGCGCGAGGACATCCTGGCGGCCATTGGCGAGCCACACGCCAAGATCGACCTGTTGTCGGGCACGGTGGCGTTTGGCAAGGCCGGCCCGCCCGACGACACCGCCGAAAAGCCGGTCGATCCGCCCTTTGGTGTCACCGTGACCGCCGACCGCAAGGCCGCGTTCACATGGTCGAGCCGCGGCGTGCCGGACCAGTACCGGTTGACCGTCCAGGTGTCGGCCGCCGACCCTGCCACGTTCTACAACAGCGTCACGCTCACATTGCCGCGGTTCGAAGAGGTCATCGCCTACAGCCCCGGCCTGCTGGAGTCGCAGGTGCGCACGGTGCCGTTGTCGGCCTTGCAGATGTCGTCGGGCGAGGTGTACCTGCCGCTGCCCAACGGGTTGATCGGCCTGGGCAACGGTTGGTACGCCATCAAGGTCATGACCACCGTGCATCTGGCTGTGCGGGTGCCCGAAAAGGACAAAACCTTCGAGTTCATCGACTTGACGGCGCCCGTCGGCGCGCACCACTGGGAGTTCTTGGTGGTCAAGGCCACCGAGAAAGCGGCCCTGGACCTCGCCAACCGCACCAACGTGTCGCCGGTCGTGTATTGGTAGGATGGCCTACGGGTCCCCCTCGCAGTAGCCCTTCCAGACCGGTGTGATCCAGGCCGTGTCGGCGGCGTGCACGCCGTAGAGGTCGTCGACGGCCAACTCGACGCGCACCTTCTTGTCGCGGATGACGCACGGCTCCTTGACGAACGCCGGCAGGCCCGCGTAGACCAGCCAACCTTCCTCCCACTTGAGCGTGCCGGTCATCTCGACGGTGCCGGGCTTGACCACCTGGTCGCCCGTCGGTGTCTCCAGGAACATCGTCACGGTGATGCGCGCCTTCTTGGGGTGCAGGTTGGCGGTGCGGGCGCTGACCCAGATGTGCTGACCGCCCTGCGGACCTTTGAGGATCTCCGGGGTGTCCTTGCCGGTCGACCAATCGAGCCAGCCCTTGCCCTCGGGATCGGCGCCGCCCACCCGCGTCGTCGGCTTGGTATTGGGAATGTCGCCCGGTTGGCCGTCGGGCCCGGCGGTCTGGCTGTCGGCCGGCGGGTCTGGGCCCGCATCAATACCGGCCGCGGCCTTTTCGCAGCCGATCGCAGCGGCCGCGCAGAGCACCCATGCGCCCCAGCGATTGCACCTGCGGCCCTGGACCACGCGCCTCCTCGGTCCCGGTCCGCGTGCGCCCCGGCGACCGCGGCCATTGTACGCGGCGCAGTTCGCGCCGCAAGGCAGGTGCCATGCCGGCATCCGCGCCGCCGGGGGCCGGTCCTCCCCGCGGCCGGACGAGAAAGCCCATCAAAACCAACGGCCTGAACAATGGGGGGGATCATCCTGCAGACCGTGTATTGCCGCCCCGGCCCGCGTTTGCCAAACTGCCCGGTTGCGGCGCGCTGCAAGGCGTCCGGCGAGGTCCCGCGTGAAACCAAAGGCAAGCGCTTGGAAAGCAGCCGCCCTGGCGTTCGCGGCCCTGGCGGGCCAGACGTGCAGCGATGACGGCGCTGCGGGCAACGGCGCGGGCGCTAGCACCGGCAATGCCGACGCTGTGGGCGACTTCGGCGGCTCGGTCGGCAGCGGCCTCAACGACCTCGGCCAGTTGGACACCGGCAAGCTCGACGCGGCGGGCGTGATCAAGGATGTGCCGCTCGATCTCGCGATCGGCCCCGGCGATTTCGGCAAGCCGTGCGCCGAGAACAAGGACTGCCAGAGCGGCTTCTGTGTCCAATCGCCCGAAGGCAAGGTGTGCAGCAAAGAGTGCCAGACCAGTTGCGAACCCGGCTGGAAGTGCAGCCAGGTGCCGGGCGGCAAGGACACGACCTTCATTTGCGTGCCCAGTTTCTTGCACCTGTGCAAGCCGTGCGACGTGTCGGCGCAGTGCAACGAAAACGGCGAAACCGCCAACAAGTGCGTCCCTGCAGCCAGCGGCGGTTCGTTTTGCGGCGCCGCGTGCAAAGCCGAGGGCAACCAATGCCCCGACGGCTATGGGTGCAGCGAAATCCTCGACCCCGACACCGGCAAGGCAGGCCACCAGTGCACGCCGGTCTCCCAGAAATGCGCGTGCTCGGCCATCGCCCGCGCCGAACAGGCGTCGACGAACTGCACCACCAAGAACGCCTTTGGCACCTGCACTGGCAAGCGCACCTGCGGTCCGGCTGGCCTGAGCCCCTGCGACGCGCCGACGCCCAAGGCCGAGACCTGCAACGGCATCGACGACAATTGCGACGGCACCACCGACGAACTGTCCGGGTCGGTCAAATGCAAGAACGCCAACGAGTTCGGCACCTGCGATGGCGGCGTCGAGGTCTGCAAGGACGGCGCCGTCGTGTGCTCTGCCAAGACCCCCAAGCCCGAGGACTGCAACAGCCAGGACGACGACTGCGACGGCAAGACCGACGAAGGTCTGTGCGACGACGGCAACCCCTGCACCATCGACACCTGCAACAGCGACGGCTCGTGCAAGAACACCGTACCGCCCGGTGCCGGCTGCGACGACGGCGACGCCTGCACCGCCAGCGACAAGTGCATCGACGGCAAGTGTGTGGGCGGCGGCAAGCTCGATTGCGACGACCAGAACCCCTGCACCATCGACAGTTGCGACGTCGCCACCGGGTGCGTCAAAGAGAACGTGGCCGCCAACAAGCCGTGCCCCGACGACGGCGACCCGTGCACCTTCGACGGGTGCGACGGCAATGGCCAGTGCGCGCATACGACGCTGTCCGGCATCTGCACCGTTGGCGGCCAGTGCGTGCCCGCCGGCACCATCGACCCCACCAACCCGTGCAAGGTCTGCAACCCCCTGCAAAGCAAGACGACGTTCGTGCTGCAAAGTGGCCTGGCCTGCGACGACGGCGACGGGTGCACCACGGCCGACAAGTGCACGGGCGGCCTGTGCAAGGGCAAGCCGATGGATTGCTCGGGCAAGAACGGCCCGTGCACCGAGGGCGTGTGCCAGCAAGGAGCGTGCGTGACTGCGCCCAAGTTGGGCGGCTGCGACGACGGCAACGCCTGCACCGAGAACGATGCGTGCACCAACGGATCGTGCCAGGGCAGCGCCAAGGACTGCAGCAAATTCGACGGCCTGTGCACGGTCGGCACCTGCAACGGCGGCGTGTGCTCGGCGCAGCCCAAGCCGTCGAGCTGCGACGATGGCAACCCGTGCACGACCGGCGACAGCTGCGCCGGAGGTGGCTGCAAAGGCACGCCCATGGACTGCTCGGGCCTGAACGGACCCTGCGGCAAGGGCATGTGCAGCAACGGCCAATGCGTGGCACAGCCGGCCAACTCGGGCGCTGCGTGCAGCGACGGCAACGCGTGCACGGTCGGCGACGTGTGCAGCAACGGCACGTGCCAGGGCCAGGCCAAGGATTGCAGCTATCTCGACGACGCCTGCGGTCCCGGCGTGTGCAGCGGCGGCACCTGCACCAAGCAAGTGCAAGGCGTGTGCAAGCCGGGCGAGGTGCAGACCGAGGAACAGGGCTGTGGCAACTGCGGCAAACAGACCCGCACGCGCACGTGCAGCAACACGTGCGGCTGGGGCGCGTGGTCGGCCTGGGGCAGCTGCAACGGCCAGGGCGTGTGCAAGGCGGGCGCCAGCGAAAGCCAGAGCCAGGGCTGCGGCAACTGCGGCACCCAGAGCAGGACCCGCACCTGCAACGCCAATTGCGCTTGGGGATCGTGGAGCGCCTACGGGAGCTGTGGCGGTCAGGGTGCGTGTTCGCCCGGCGCGCTCGACTTCACCTGCGGCGACCCGTGCTCGGCCAAAGTGTGCAGCAGCGGTTGCACGTGGGGCGCGTGCGGGCTCAAGCCCGGCGCCGAGTGCCTGTGGAAGAACGGGTCGAATTTCAAGTGCTGCGGCACCAAGAAGTGGCAGTTCTGCAGCAAGGTCCAAGACGGGGCGACCCCGGCTTGCCACTACTACCCCTGCCAGTCGACCACGTCGGCGTGCTTCTGACCGTGCAGCCGCAGTTGATCGCCACAACGGCACTGGTCGCCGCGGCCACGCTCACGGCTGCGGTCGGCGTGCCGCGCCTGTTGCAACGCCAGCACCAGGATGAAGCCCTGCGCGAACTGGCGCGCCTGGCCAAGTCCGCGTCGGTGTACTACGTCAAGCCCAAGATGGACCCCAAAACCAGCTTGCGGGCGGTGTGCGCTTTCCCGCAGGGCGAGATCCGCACCACGCTCGCCAAAAGCTGTTGCGACGCCAAGGTGGGCAGCGGCGATGGCCTGTGCGAGCCAGCCAAGATCGAGTGGAACCGGACGCTGTGGGGCGCGCTCAAGTGGAAGCTCGCGGAGCCGCACGCCTTCGTGTACGAGTACAAGGGTTCGGGTGAACTCGGTGCGGCCACCTTCACGGTGTCGGCCTACGGCGACCTGGACTGCGACGGTGTCTATTCGACGTTCCGTTACACCGGCCGTGCCAGCGCGCAGAGCAAGCCGGACGACTGCTTGCTGACCGAGGCCCCGACCTTCGAGGTGATCGACGCAGGCGAATAGGCCCGCATCTGACCGCCAACCGATTGAGCCGAGCCCCAGAAACGCCTAGACTGCCGCGCCCCGCCGGGCCCGCGACCCCTTTGGAGTACCCATGCGCCGTTTGACCATGACTGCCACCCTCGCCCTTGCGATCGCCGGCTGCGCCGAAACCAGCGCGCCTCCCGGCGGCACCGCCACCATCCCGGACACCGCTATCGCGCCGGACACCGGGGTCAAGTTCGACGGCTTCGGCGACGTGACCGGCAAGACCTGCAAGGAATCCAAAGAGTGCGACGACGGCAACGTGTGCACCGACGATTTCTGCTCGGCGGGCAAGTGCAGCAACGTCGGCAACAAGGCCGAGTGCGACAACAAGACCGGCACCTGCAACGCGGGCAAGTGTGTGCCCAAGGGCTCCACGGGTCCTGATGCCAGCGACGGCGGCGGCAGCGATACCGGCAAGGAGACTGCGGGCGGCGACACCGGCGGCCCGGCCGACACTGGCGGACCGATCGCCGGACCAGACCTCAAAGCGGGCGAGCTGATCATCAGCGAGCTGATGTACAACCCCTACGGCGGTGGCACCGTCAGCGACGACAGCGGCGAGTGGGTCGAGGTCTACAACCCGGGCGAGAAGCCGGTCGACTTGCAAGGCCTTGTGGTCAAGAGCAACGGCGACACGGGCAAGTTCGTGGTCCCGGCCGGCGTCTCCGTCGGCCCCAAGGCCTACGTGCTCTTCGGCAGCGTTGCCGACGAGACCAAAAACGGCGGCGTCAAACTCGCGGCCGCCTACGCCACCACCCTCAAGCTGACCAACTCCAACGACGGTGTCACCATGGAGTCCAACGGCGTCGTCATCGACGCGGTCACCTACGACGTCACCAAGGGCTGGCCGAACCTGAACGGCGTATCGCTGTCGCTGTCGCCCGATGCGCTCGACGCCGTCAAGAACGACAACCCCGACGCGTGGTGCGGCGGCACCGCCCTGATGACGAGCACCGACAAGGGCACCCCCGGCGCCGCCAACGACGCGTGCAAGAAGGACACCGACAAAGACGGCGTTCCGGACGACATCGACAACTGCCCGACGGTGTCCAACCCTACCCAGTTCGACTCGGACAAGAACGGCATCGGCGACGCCTGCGAGGGCCCAGTGCCGACCTGCGGCAACAAGACCGTCGACACCGGGGAAGCCTGCGACGACGGCAACAAGCAGTCCGGCGACGGCTGCAGCGCATGGTGCCAGGTCGAGAAGCCCGTCGAGCCCGGTGGCCTGGTCCTCAGCGAGATCATGTACAACCCGGCGGTCGTCGAGGACGACGTGGGCGAGTGGATCGAACTGTACAACCCGACCAGCGCGACCATCGAACTCAATGGCGTGGTCCTGCAGACCGGAACGCTGTCGCCCATCCAGCACGTCGTCGAGGCCGGTGCGCCCATCCCGGTGCCATCCAAGGGCTATGCGCTGCTGGCCCTGAGTCCCGACGCGGCGGTCAACGGCGGCCTGCCCAAGCCGAGCTACGTCTACAACAAGATCATCCTGAGTTCGACGGCGGCCACCCTGTCGATCTGGTCGGCCGGCAAGGAGGTCGACAAGGTCGCCTACGGCCCCGGTTGGCCGCTCTTTACCGGCAAGTCGCTGGCGCTCGACCCTACGCTCTTGACCGCCGCAGACAACGACGCCCCGGCCGCGTGGTGCAAGGGCCAGTCGACCTACGGCAAGGGCGACTATGGCTCGCCGGGCGCCGCCAACCCTTCGTGCGCGGGCGGCAGCGATGACGACGACAAAGACGGCATCCCCGACAAGGCCGACAACTGCAAAGAGAAAGCCAATCCCAAGCAAGAAGACCAGGATCAAGACACCGTGGGCGACGCCTGCGACAACTGCGTCGATGTGACCAATACCACCCAGACCGACAGCGACGGCGACGGCAAGGGCGACGCGTGCGAGGAACCGGGCTGCGGCAATGGCGTGGTCGAGAAGGGCGAGACCTGCGACGACGGCAACACCAAGTTCGGCGACGGCTGCAACGCGCAGTGCCAGACCGAGGTCGCCCTGAAACCCGGCGACCTGGTGCTGAGCGAGATCCTGCCCGACCCGGCCTCGGCAACGGACGACCTCGGCGAATGGTTCGAGATCTACAACGCCTCGACCACCACCGTCGAACTGGCGGGCCTGGGCGTCAAGGTCGGTACGTCCCTCAAGGCGCTGCCTTCAGACAAGTCCTACCCGTTGCCACCCGGCCAATACGCGGTGGTTGCGCGCAATGGCGATGCGGCCCAAAACGGCGGTGTGCAGGGCGCCATCGCGCTGACGACCTTGCCTGCGCTCGGCAACACGTCGGCGACCACGATCCAACTGGAATCCGGCAACAAGATCCTGGACAGCGTCACCTACAACGCCACCGGCTGGCCCAAGGTGTCGTCGGGCGTGGCCCTTGCGCTGGACCCGAGCGCGACCGCGGCGGGCGGCGACAAGCTCAACGACAACGGCGCCGCCTGGTGCTACGCCACCACGCCATTCGGCAAGGGCGACAAGGGCACGCCCGGCAAGGCCAACGCCGCGTGCCCCAAAGACAGCGACCTCGACGGTGTGCTGGACGGTGTGGACAACTGCGCGCTGGTCAAGAACCCGGACCAAAAGGACACCGACAAGGACGGCCTCGGCGACCTGTGCGACAACTGCCCGACGCTGGCCAACCCCGACCAGGCGGACGACAACGGCGACGGCAAAGGCAACCTATGCCAGGACCTGCCGACCCCCGTGTGCGGCAACGGCACCATCGAGCCGCCCGAGACCTGCGACGACGCCAACACCAAGGACGGCGACGGCTGCAGCGCCACCTGCCAGAAGGAGTCCGCGCCCGGCAGCATCGCAGTCGGCGACCTGATCATCAGCGAGATCATGGCCAACGGCAACGGCGGAATTGGCGACATCGGCGAGTGGTTCGAGATCGCCAACGTATCTGGCAAGAACCTCGACCTGAACGGCGTGACGATCGCGGGCAAGACGAGCGATACGCCCATCGAAATCAAGGTGCCCATGCCGCTCAAGGCGGGCGAGTTCGCGGTGTTCGGCCCGTCGAGCGATGCGACGAAGAATGGTGGCTACAAGCCCATCATGACCTACACGCAGAGCAAGTTTCCGCTAGGCAACGACGACGACACCCTCACCATCAAAGTGGGCGCGCTCGTCATCGACACCGTGACGTACGACGACTCCAGCGTCGGCAAGTGGCCTTCGGTCACGCAGGGCAAGGCGCTGCAACTGAGCGCGGACAAGCTCGACGCCAAGGCCAACGACGGCAAGGAAGCGTGGTGCCTTGCGACCGCCAAGATCGGCACGGCCGGCACGCATTTCGGTACCCCCGGCATGCCCAACACGGTGTGCGGCGCGCCCCCGCCGGGTAGCCCAGCACCCAAGTCCGCGTGGTCGTCGTTCTGGGCGTGGTTTTTCGGCAACTGACGGCCAAGCTGCGCGCACACCACGTATTGCACGGAATATCCCGTGATTTCAAGGATCTGAACGATCCCCCCCTTTGTTCAAGTCCTTGAAATTCCTTGGTCGCGTGTTGGCCTGCGACTGGACGTCGGCCAAAACCCAAGGCTTTCAGGGACCTGAACGATCCCCCCCTTTGTTCAACTCCTGAAATCACTTGCGACGCCCGCGCCGGATGACCTGCACGAGGTGGCGGGCCTTGTAGGCTTGGACGTCGTCGAGCAGGTGGCCTTGGCGCGCGAGCAGCGCCTCGACCGGCCGGACGCAGCGGCCGTCGCCCCGGGAATGCAGGAAATCCAGCACTTCGACGCGGCGCTCGCGCCCCCACGCGGCGAGGTGGAGGTCAAGCGTCTCGGCGACGGCGGCCTGGAGCGCGGACTGCGCCCCCTGAATCGCCAACTGCGCACCGGCCCAGGCCAATTCGGAGTCGCGCGCGGTCATGGCCCGCCCGGCGACGATGGCTTCCGCACGGGCCAGCGCGGCCGAATCCGACGCGGACGTCGCACCCGCTGCGGCACATAGGACCCACAGCGCGTCGCCGTCGACGTGGGCCAATCGTGGGTCGCGGGTCGCTGTGGTCCATACGGACTGCGCAAGCACTGGGTCGGCGGCGAGCGCCACGGCGAACCTGTCTGCGGCCGCGCGGCGCGCAGTGTGGTCCTGGCTCCGTTCAGGCGCGGTCGGGGCGGACCCTGCAGCCTCGTCGAGGAAATCCATGTCGCCATCAAGGCTTGGCGATGGCGAACGGGGGCTGTCGCAGCCCTCGAAGGCCCATGCGATGACCACCTTGCCGTCCACGCGGTCGCCCTGCGACGATGGGTCGCCCGGGCGGGATGCTACACCGGGCGCGGTCGAGGTGCACATGGCGGACGTTCTCAAAGTGATCCTGCGGTTGCGCATGTCGAGCCACGACGCCCACTACGGTGGGGGCCTGGTCGACGGCGCGCGCATGCTCGGCCTTTTCGGCGACGTCGCGACCGAGCTTCTCATCCGCCACGACGGCGACGAGGGGCTGTTTCGCGCCTATTCGAGCGTCGAGTTCCTTGCGCCCGTACATGCAGGCGATTTCATCGAGGCCGAGGGCCAGATCACCGCCATCGGCGCCAGCAGCCGGCAGATGCGTTTCGAGGCCCGCAAGGTCATCGCGCCGCGGCCGGATCTCGGCGACTCGGCCGCCGACGTGCTGGCCGAACCGGTCTTGGTCTGTCGGGCGACCGGCACCTGCGTGGTACCGAAGGCCAAACAGCGCCCAGTCAGGGGGTAAGAGATGCAGCCACTGGTCATCACTGCAGCGATCTGCGGCGCCGAGGTCTTCCGCGATCAGTCGCCCTACGTGCCCTACTCGCCCGCAGAGTTGGCCGACGAAGCGGTCCGCTGCTTTGAGGCCGGGGCCTCGATGGTGCACCTGCACGTCCGCGAACCCGATGGCACGCCCAGCCAGCGCGCCGACCTTTTTGCCGACGCGATGGGCGACATCCGGGCGCGATGCCCGATGATCGTGCAGTTCTCAACCGGCGGCGCGGTCGGCATGGGCGTGGACGAGCGCGCCGACGCTGTCCGCTTGCGCCCCGACATGGCAACGCTGTCCACGGGCAGCGTCAACTTCGGCGACGACGTGTTCAGCAACCCGCTGCCGCTGGTCCGCCAAATCGCCCGGCGCGTCCGGCAGTTTGGCGTGGTACCCGAAATCGAGTGCTTCGACAGCGGCATGGTCGACACGGCGCTGCGGCTGGCGCGCGACGGCGAGATCGCGCTGCCCGCGCACTTCGATTTCGTGCTCGGCATGGCTGGCGGCATGGGCGGCAGCGAGCGCCACCTCGATTTCATGCGGTCGCTTCTGCCCGAAGGGTCGTCGTGGTCGGTCGCGGGCATTGGCCGCTGCGAGTTGCCGCTCGCCCGTCACGCCATCGCGATCGGCGGCCACGTGCGCGTGGGCCTCGAGGACAACCTGTACCTGAGCAAGGGCGTGCTGGCCAAGGGGTCGTTTGAGCTGGTGGCGGCCGTGGCGCACATGGCGCGTGATTTCGGCCGGCCGCTGGCCACCTCGGATCAGGCGCGCGAAATCCTGCGCTTGCCGCCGCGATCGCTAGCCTGAACCCGGTCGCACCGTACTTGGCGTGTTGCCCGCCGACTTGGCCAGCCAGCGGAAATTGTCGATCAACACCGCCGAGTCCAAGATGTGATCGCCTTCGTCGAAGATAATGAAGCGCAAGGTGATCGTCTCGCCAGGCGCAACCGGCGCAGTGGTCGTCAGCCA
Organism: Deltaproteobacteria bacterium; assembly: GCA_016875335.1. Lineage (GTDB taxonomy): Bacteria > Myxococcota_A > UBA9042 > UBA9042 > UBA9042 > SXRM01. The sequence continues at coordinate 17,063 of VGRO01000019.1, forward strand.
ACCGGTGCCACCACCATTGGATTCGTAGCCGGTGCCCTGCAGAAGCGCCGCGCCGAGGGGACACCCGGGGCACACGTCGAAAAGAGCGTTGTTGATGCTGATGCAGTTGCCCTTGTTGTCAAAGCTCACGTTGCCCTTGAATCCTTTGGAATCCAAGATCGCCAGGAACTTGTCGTTGAACTGGGTGCCGACCCACTCGGGGTATTCTGAACTCATGAAATTGAAGTCGAACGCGAATGCTTGCGCGTTGCCTGGCACGTGCAGCGTGAGCTTCCACTCGGTGTAGTCGTACACAGATCCCGAGTTCTTGCAGTTGACTGGCGGGTATGGCGCGGAATTGCTGAAGGCCGTCCCGCTTTGCGGCACAGCATAGCCCGGTTGGCCCACTGCCGCCGCGATGCCCGACGACATGGCCACCATGTTCGGCCCCTTGATGGGCTTGGGCGTGCCGTACGCCTGCTTGATGGCCTTGGCGTTCGGACTGGCAACCGTCACGAACGTACTCTGCTGCATGCCGATGCACAGATCGATGGCGCTGGCAAAGTCGGTGGCGTTGGCTGCGTTCAGGCCTGCCTTGTCGCAGGTGTCGCCGAGTTCATCGGTCACGCCGTCGCAGTCGTTGTCCAGGCTGTCGCCGGGCATTTCGATCGACCCCGGGTTGATGAGCGGGTTGTAGTCGTTGCAGTCCTGGCAACCCACGAAACCGTCCTTGTCGCCGTCCTCCTGCGCGTCGATCTTGCCGTTGCAGTCGTTGTCCTTGTTGTTCTTGCAGTTGCGGCCGGCGCCCGGGTTGATGGTGATGTCCTTGTCGTTGCAGTCGTCCTTGCACGCCGAGTACCCGTCGCCGTCGTAGTCGAGGTCGTCGACGATCCCGTTGCAGTCCTGGTCGATCTTGTCGCAGATCTCGAGCGCGGCCTTGTAGACCTTGGGGTCGTTGTCATTGCAGTCGGTGCAACTCGGATCGCCGTCTTTGTCCTTGTCGCTTTGGTTGTCGGGGGTGCCGTCGCAGTTCTTGTCCTTCTTGCTGTTGCAATCCGGGGTGGCGCCGGGGTGCACGGCTGGGTCGTTGTCGTCGCAATCGCCGCAAATGGGGTGGCCATCGCCATCGTTGTCGATCTGCATGTCGGGCACGCCGTCGCAGTCGCCGTCCTTTCCGGGCGCGCAGGCCGACTTGGCTCCCGGATAGATGGTCGGATCGTCGTCGTCGCAGTCCTGACCGGCACCCGGGCACTTGGAGAAACCGTCCTTGTCGCCGTCATAGTCGTCGATCATGCCGTTGCAATCGTCGTCCTTGTCGTTGCACCACTCGGTGGCGCCCGGATGGATGTCCTTGTTGGCGTCGTCGCAGTCGCCGTCGGCGGGGGTGAAGCCGTCGTTGTCTTTGTCGGCCTTGGGCAGTCCGCTGAGGTCGGGCTTTGCGGGCACGTCGACCGCCGGTATCGCCCCTGCGTCCAGGCTGCGTCCTGCCCCGTCGCCGGACTCGCCGCTGCTGCCGGCGTCGCTGACTTCGGCGCCCCCGCCGATCTTGATGTCGACCCCACCCAGACTGGGCAGACCGCGGTTGCCGGCACTGCCGTTGTTGGTGCTGGACGGCAGGTTGAAGGTTCCCGCGCTGGCGCCGTCGCCGGTGCCGCCGCCCACGCAGCCCGCCACCAAAGCTGCTGCCAAGCCGATAGCGATGCAGACGGACCGAGACATGGACACAGTACCGCGCCGACGCCACGCCGGACGCCACGTCCACGGTACACAGCCGCACGGACCCCGGCAAGACCCAAAAGCGCATGGGGTCGCCGCACCCCACGACACGGCGCGCGGACCGGTGCCATGCGCGGTCGGCAACGTGCAGATTTCACGCAATTTTACAAGATGGACGGCGCGGCAGCCGAGCGGGCCCGGCCGGGCGCGATCAAAACGCCCCGGAGATGCGGCGGGCGTCCGTGAACTTCTCGCCCATCACCCGCTCGGCCACGCGGGCGGAGCGGAAGAGGTGCACGAGTTCGCCGTCCAGCGCCCCGCGATCCGCCTCGTCTTCGAGGATGCGCAGCGCGTTGGCGTGGGGCACCGCCTTCTTGTACGGGCGGTCCGAAGCGGTGAGGGCGTCGTAGATGTCGGCGATGGCCATCATGCGAGCTTCGACACCAATGTCCGCGGCCGGCAGGCCTTGCGGGTATCCGGTTCCATTGAGCTTCTCGTGGTGGCCGTGGGCGATCTCGGGCACGCGGCGCAACCCGCGTGACCATGGAATCTGCTTCAAAAACCGGAAGGTGTGGGAAACGTGACTTTCGATCTCGCGGCGTTCGGCCAGCGACAGCGTGCCGCGCGGAATGGACAGTAGTTCGATTTCGACCGGCGTGAGCAGCGGCGCCGGCTCGCCGCCTGGCCCAGGGAAATGCAGCACCGCACCGCGCTGCAGCGCTTCGAAACTGCCGGCGGGCAGCACCGTCGGGTGGTTGGCCGCCTCGGCGATGGCGAGCACTGCGTCGATCTCGGCGATACGGCTCGCAAACTCGGCGTCGTGATCGGCGACCAGTTCGGGGACGGCGCCCGCGCGCAGCAGAGCGACGCACTGCCGCAGGTGGTCGACCTCCAGCGACTTCTTGGCGAGCGCAAACCGCATCCGCACCAGGTCGAGCTGCATCGGGTACAGCTTGTGCGCCTTGACCAACACGTCTTCGCGCACGCCGACCTTGCCAAAGTCGTGCAAAAGAGCGGCATAGCGCAGTTCGATGCGGTGCGCGGGCGAAAACGCCAACCCAGTCCACCGGGCGGTGCCGTGGATCTCGACGGCATCGGCGATGCCCAACGTCAGCTTGGCCACCCGCTCACTGTGGCCGGCGGTGGTCGGATCGCGGGCTTCGATGGCGACGACCGAGGCCTGTACGAATCCTTCGAAAAGACGGGTGATGTCGTCGTGCAGCAGCGCGTTCTCGACGGCCGACGCCGCCTGCCCGCCGAGCGCCAGCAGCAGTTCTTCGTCGTCGTGGTCGAACACGCCGTCGCGCTTGTTGAGCAGTTGCAGGACGCCGACCACGTCGCCGCGGCTGTTGTGCATCGGCACGCACAGCAACGTCTGGGTGTGGTAACCGGTCGAGCGGTCGACCGCCGGGTTGAAGCGTGCGTCGCGGTAGGCGTCGTGCAGGTTGACCACCTCGCCCGTCTCGGCGACCAGGCCGGCGATGCCCGTGCCCTTGGGGATGCGGATCTCGCCGCCCAAACCTTGGGCGATCTTGCTCCACAGCGATGCGGTGTCGAGATCGACGAGGAAAAGCGTGCCGCGGTCGGCATCGACCACCCGCGCCGCCTCGGACACGATGCGCTGCAAGAGGCGGTCGAGTTCGCGCTCTTCGTTGAGCGCCTTGGCGATTTCGAGCAGCGCTTGCAGCCGGTCGGCTTTTTCGCGGTACAGCACCGAAAAAGCACCTGAAGGCGCACCGGCTGGCGTCGAGGTCGGCATCGTCGTGTCGTACAAAGGTCAGGGGGTGGACCTTGCGTCCAGTGTACCACGCTTTGACGGAGGCACCAGTTGCGGGCTGCAGCAACCGGACCCACCGTTGGATCGCAGACGACAAGGCGCCGCATCGGCCGCGGCACGCCCCCTCGTCACGCCCCGTACACTGGTGTACAGTCCGCCCTGGCGCCGCCACCGCTGTACGATCGGTCGGGCGCTGACCGGCCCACTTTTCGCACCTCGCGCGAGACCACCCATGCCCGACGCGCTTGCCGCCTCCGCTGCGCTGCAACCCAACAAGGGCGGGTCGCGAGAACCAGTCGCATGGCCGATCGAAGGGTTTGAGCGCGATCTCGTCGCCGTCGAGGCGCTGCAGAAAGCCAAGGCGAAGCTGACGCCCGAGTTGTTGCGCGCCGGCATGCTCGACGGCCGCCTGGCGGTGCGCGTCAACAGCGTGCGCGCGTTGGCCTTGCACGGTCCCCCGAGCGACGCGGACCTCGACGTCGTGCTGGTGCTGCTCAAGGATGGCAGCGCCTCGGTGCGTTCTGCGGCGACCCGGGCGCTGGCGGGAGCGCAGCCGTCCGACAAGGTCATCCCGGCACTCATCCGCGCACAATTGGCAGACCCCAAGGCACATGCTGACATTGCCGAGGTCATGAGGGGCTACGGGACGGACGCAGTCGCCGCACTGATGCCGTGCCTGCGCTGCGACGGCGAAGAGGCCGACCGGGCGGCGTTGCCCTACCTGCTGCAATTGGGTGCGCCAGCCCAGGCCGCGCTCGGCAAGGCGTTGGTGCACCCGGACGCCCGCATGCGGGCAAATGCGCTGGCTGGCCTGATGCTTTTCGGCACGCACGCCTTGCAGGAAAACCACCGCGTGGTCATCGCCCTCGGCCGCGACCACGACCTGAATGTGCGCACGTTGGCGCGCCAGGCGCTGACCCGGGTGTCGCGCGCCAGCTCGCCGCCCTTTGCCGAGGTGCGACCGCTGCCGATCGAGGCCATGGATGCGCAGCTCGCCGACGAGCCGGCGCTCAAGAAGGCAGCGAAAGCCTTGGAATCTTCCGCGTTGTTGGCGCTGACGCGCGACGGTCGCGATCTGGTGCGCGCCAATGCCTGGCGCGGGCTGGGTGCGCTCGGTCCGCTCGACGCCGCGGCGAGCCTGCAGGCGGCGGTGGCGACGCGCGACAGCGACGTCCACGTGCGCCGCGAAGCCTGTCTCGCGCTTCGGCAATGTCCAGAAGCCGTGTTGTTGGACGTGACCGGGCCGCTGCTGTTGGCGACGCGCGATCGCGAGAAGCCGGTGGCCCAGGCCGCCCGCCAGGCGCTCTTGAGCCAGGGCAAGCGCACCGTCGGCCTGCTGGTCGAAAACCTGGCCAACCCGAGCCCGACGCTGCAAGACGCCGCCATCACCATGCTGGTGACCCTGGAACAGGATGCGGCACCCGCAGTGACCAAGGCGCTGGCGTCACCCCAGCCGCCGGTGCGCGAGAATGCGCTCATCGCGCTTGGCGAGATCGGCGGCAAGGGTCTCGAGGCGGCGACGGACCAACTGGTCGAGTTGACGCGGGACCACATCGACGGCGTCCGCGCCCAGGCCTTGCGCACGCTGGCCAGGCTCTCGGACGCCACGCTCAAGGCCCGCCGCGAGACGTTGATGGAACTGGGGCGCAAGGCCTGGCGCGAGGATGCCGCCCTGGTTGTGCGCAACGCGGGCAACGATCTGGCGAACAAGATCATGTACTTGCGATAGGTCGTCGCGGTGCAACCTGCACGGGCCGTCGATCTCCTGCGCCGGGCGCGCACCGTTGCGGTGCTGGGTGCCCATCCCGATGTGGTCCGGCCCGCCGGCTACGTGCCCGATTATCTGCACTCCGTCGGCTACCGTGTGCTGCCCGTCAACCCCCGCTTTGCCGGCCAGACCCTGTGGGGCGAGCGGGTGCGCGCCTCACTGGCCGAGATCGGCGAGCCCGTTGACATCGTGGACGTTTTCCGCCGGTCCGAGGACGTTCCGGCCCACCTGGACGACATCTTGGCGATGCGCCCACTGCCAGGGTGCGTGTGGTTGCAACTGGGCATCGTCCAGCACGCCATCGCAGCGGCCCTCGACCGGGCTGGCATCGCGTTCGTGCAGGACCGTTGCACGCTGGCTGAGCACCGCCGCCACGGTCTGCCTGTCGCAGCGCGATCGCCATAGCAGCCCGCCCCAAGAAGTGCCATGCTTGCGGCCTCGGCGGCGGAGCGCGCTGGCACGGAGCCCATGAAAACAAGAGCTTGCCTCCAAGCGCAGATCGCCGTCGCGGCGCTCGCCTGGGCGTGCGGAGACGACGCTGCGGTCAAGGCGCCGACGCTTGGCACGGCGGCCGACGGTACCGTGACCGGTGACCTGGTCTTCGCGGACGGCACCGCCCCACGGGCCGACGCCGAGGCCGCGGACAGCGGGACTGGCGGCGACGCAGCGCCTGGCGTTCCCGATGCGGCAGGGGACGGCGGCGCGGTCGACGACGGTGGCGACGATACGGCACCCTGCCCCGGCTCGGTCGGCTGCGCGTGCTACAAGGACGACAACTGCCCGACCGCCAGCGCCTGCGTGGCGACCGCCAGCGGCAAGCAGTGCGCGGCCCCGTGCCTGAGCGGCCAACCGTGCGCACCGGGCACGGTGTGTCTGACGCTGCCCGGCGCCGACACCGCCAGCGCCGCGGACGACAAGCCGGTGTGCGTGCCCAAATGGCCACACCTGTGCGACCCGTGCGCGTCGGCGGCGACCTGTGGGCTGGGCGACGGCGGGGCAGGTGCGTGCGTATCCATCGACGTCACCCCGGGCGCCAAGGGCTGGCAGTGCAGCAGCGCGTGCAGCGACGACAGCAAGTGCCCGTCTGGCTACCACTGTGGCACGGCGACCGCGGTCGGCGGTTTCGTCGGCCCCTACTGCCTGCCCAATGCGGGCCAGTGCGCGTGCAGCGACAGCGCCGTCCAGAAGGGCCTGACGACCCCCTGCGCCAGCGCGGCGACCCTGCCCGACGGCACGCCCATCCAGTGCGTTGGCGTTCGCACCTGCGACGCGGCGACCGGCAAGCTGGGCGCGTGCAGCGCGTCGAGTCCCAAGAAGGAGATCTGCAACGGCCTGGATGACGACTGCAACGGCCTGACGGACGAAGCGGCGTCCTGTGACGACGACAACGCGTGTACCGACGACGCGTGTGAAAAAGGCAGTTGCGCCTTCATCGCCAACGCCCAAGGGTGCAACGACGGAGACGCATGTACGACCGCCGACGCATGCGCGACGGGCAAGTGCACGGGCGGCAAGCCCGCGGACTGCGAGGACAAGAATCCATGCACCACAGACAGTTGCAGCCCATCCTCGGGCTGCGCCCATGCGCCCAACGCCGCGGCCTGCGACGACGGCGACGCGTGCACGGCCAACGACGCCTGTGTGGCCGGCCAGTGTGCCGCGGGCGCCAACACCTGCCCATGCCAGACCGACGGCGACTGCGCCACCAAGGACGACAAGAACCCGTGCAATGGCTCGTTGTATTGCGCCAAGGCATCCGCGCCGTTCGTCTGCAAGGTCAACCCGGCGACGGTCATCACCTGCAACCCCAAGGATGACACGGTCTGCGCCGTCGCCACGTGCGACCCCAAAGATGGCAAGTGCAAGCCGCAGGCCCAGAACGACGGCAAACCATGCGACGACGGCAGCGCGTGTTCCAACGCTGACCAGTGCAAGGCGGGCAAATGCGGCGGGAGCGTCACGCCGTGCGACGACGGCAACGCGTGCACCGACGACGCCTGCGACGCCAAGAAGGGCTGCACCCACAAGCCCAACAAGGCCGCGTGCGACGATGGCGACGCCTGCACCACCGGCGATGGCTGCGCCGACGCGGCCTGCAAGGCGACCCCCAAGGCGTGCAACGACGGCTTTGCGTGCACGACCGATAGTTGCGACAAGGCCACCGGCGGCTGCCAGATCACGCCGGGCACAACGCCCGGATGCGGCAAGGCCATCTTGCCGTACGCGCACCAGTTCAACTGCGGCACGCCGGGGTTGGACCAATGGCAACTGTCTGATTGGGCGTTGCCGGCAGGGTCGGTCCGCTGGGCCTTTGACGCCACCGGACCCCTGCCCGGGGTCACCGGCCAGACCTGCTCGCTCAACCTGAACAACGGCAAGGACCTGGCGTGCCCCGCCGGGCAGGGCGCGCTGGCGGCGACTGCCGATTCGCCGTGGTTCGACGCCACCAAGGTCGCGGCCAAGTCGCCTGTGGTGGTGCGCGTGACCTCGGCGGGCAATTGGACGGCCCAGCACGTGGCCAAGGTGCAGGTGCGGCTCGCCGACGGGCTGTGGACCGACCTGGCTACCGCGCCAACGCCGACTGGAACGGCCCAGACTGTGCAATGGCCTGTGCCGGGCGGGGCCGGAACCGGTTTTCAGGTGCGGTTCTCGTTCAGCGGCCCGTGCGCGCCTGGTGCCATCGGCTGGTTCCTCGACGACTTCGCCGTGTTCGAGGACCTGTGCGCGACCGGCAACGGTGGCTGCATGCCCGACCAGTTGTGCAGTATCGACGCCAAGATGCTGGTCGTGTGCAACGCATGCAAGCCGGGCTTCGTCTTCAAGGACGGCGGCTGTACCGACGTCGACGAGTGCGCCAAGCCCGGTGCGTGCGCCGCCGAGGCCACCTGCACCAACGCGGTCGGTAGCTTTTCGTGTGCGTGCAAGGCCGGCTACGCAGGCGACGGCAAGACATGCAAGGACGTCGACGAGTGTGCGACCGGCAAGGCCACTTGCGGCGCCAACACCACCTGCTTGAACACCCCGGGCGGCTGGGAGTGCAAGTGCGCCCCCAACACCGTCGGCGTCGGCAACGCCTGCTACAAGAAGGGGTTCGACGCCAAGGCCCCTGCCACGCACTGCCTGGAGGTGCTGACGCTGCACCCAGGGTCGCCTGACGGCAGCTACTGGATCGACCCCGACGGCGCCGGGCCCGTGCCGGCCACGCAATACACCTGCGACATGAAGAACGGCGGATGGACGCTCTTGATCTTTGACGACTTCGAGGACGGAGCGCTCAAGGGATGGTCGGCGGGCAAGGTCGAGGCGTGCGGCGAGTTCGGCAAGATGTTGGGCGGCCCCGGGGTCTTTGGCAAGGGAGCGGCGGTCAGCAAATCGGTCCTGGCGCCCTCCCACACCCAGGCCAAGCTCTTCATGCACTACATCAGCGGCGATTCGTGGGATGGTGAGACCGGGTTGGTCCAAGTCAATGGCAACACTGTGTTTTCCAAAAAGGGCCAGTTGGGGGTCATCGGCAACAAGTGCGGCGACTGGTTGTGGGACGACGACAAGTGGGATGTCGCCTGGACCGGGCCGCACACCGCCTCGCCGCTCGTCGTGCTGGCCACGAGCACGCTCGACCAACCGGCCGACAACGAGTGGTTTGCCATCGACAATGTGGTCGTCTGGGTCAAGTAGCTGAAGCGATCTGCCGGCGCAGGCGTCCAAGGCGCGCCGCTAGGAGCCTGTCGGACTATCGTTCGACAGGCTCCGTGGTGGTTGCGATCGAGGCAGCGACCAAGAACTGCCTGAAGTAAATTCAGGCAGTTTCGGTCGCTGGCAGGCCGCAGCCGCGGCCTGCCTAGGAGCCTGTCGGCCAGAATCTCGCGATTCTGGCGTTTCACCGACAGGCTCCCAGGAGCCTGTCGGCCAGAAACCGCCCGATTCTGGCATTTCGCCGACAGCCTCCTGGGGCCGGCCGTTGCGCCGAAGCCCCGACAGCGTTACATTTCGCGGCGCTGTCGGTGGCCTGCGGGCGCGGCGACGCACAAGGTCTTGAACTTCCGAAGGCTGGGGGTCTTGCCGTCTCGGATGCCGGCCGTGTGGTTGCGCGCCGGCGCTCCCCTTCGCGCGCGGCGCGCATTTCGCTGAAAGGAGTCCGCATGTTCCGCTTCGTGTCCACCCGCTCGTTCCTGGCCGCAGGCACTGTCGCCGTGCTGGCCATCGGCGCCACCGCGTTTGCCGGCAGCCCGCCCAAGGCCGCGGCGCCAGGCGGCCGGCCCGACGCCCCTGCCGCCGCGCCCGGCATCTCCGGCCCCAGCAAGGAGCTGGCCGGCATCGCCCCACAGGAACTCAAGGCCGGCAACGCCGCCATCGGCGAGATGAAGAAGAAGCGCGGCGAGGTCGCCACCGTCGCGCCGAGCAAGGAAGCGATCGTGGCGTGGTTCACCGCGCTCAACATCAAGCACGGCGCCGACGACCAAGGCCGCATCATCGTGCCCTTCCGCGACGAGGCCAGCGGCGTCAACTTCAACATCCTGCTGATTCCGCGGGTCAAGCCGAGCACCGGCAACGTGTGGGCCATCCAGGGCGTCATCCCACTGGCGCTGCCGCTGCCGGGCGGCGATTCGGGCCTGGCGCGCGCGCTCATCTTCTCGAACAACTGGAACAACGAGCACTTCTTGAACAAGGTGAGCCTGATGCAGCCGGGCGAGAAACCGTTCTTCCTGCTCGACGCCACTATCGTATGCGAGGGCGGGCTGAACCAGGCGGACTTCTTCAACAACTTTCTGGTCTTGCTGGTGCAGGACGGCCTGAACTTCGCCAAGAAGGGCCTCGCTGAGCTCAAGTAGGCCATCCCGTGACGTGCGCACAGGGAACCCGTTGGCGCACACCGCGGGTTCCCTGTTGCGTTTTTGGTCGAACACTGTTGCGTTCTTGACCACGCAAGGACCGTAATCCCCGCATGAACCCGTCCTTTCCGATGCCGCCCGCTGCCGCCCCGCCGCCCCAACAAGGGGAGTCGTCGCGCAGCAAGGGACAGTTGCTGCTGCTTTTCCTCTTGCTCGGTGGCGTGTTGGGGGTCCTGTATGGGCTGTTGCAGGCCGGCGCGGTGTGCGGCGACGGCAGGTGCGACGCCGAGGCCGGCGAAACCTGGCTGACGTGCGCGAGCGACTGCGAATCGCGCTGCGGCGATGGCGTGTGTGACCCGGCCAAGGAGACTGCGGCCACGTGTCCTGCCGACTGCAAGACCGTGTGCGGCGACGGCCGGTGCGACGCGCCCGCCGAGACAGCCGCCAACTGCCCCAAGGACTGCGCGGTCTGCGGCAACGGCAGGTGTGAGCCGCCCGCGGAAACGGCGGCCAGTTGCCCCAAAGACTGCAACACCTGCGGCAACGGCAGATGCGACGCTGGCGAGACGGCGGCCACTTGTCCTGACGACTGCCAACCGCAGGGCAAGTGCCGCGACAAGTCCTTTCGCCAGATGCTGGCGCGCATCGTGACCGACTGCGAAGGCGCGTGCGGCGTCGACGCCAAGAATCCGGTGGTCGGCTTGGACCTCGACCAGTTCAAGGCGATCTTCGCCCAGACCGGCGATCCTGGGTACGGCACCTATTTCGCGATCTTCGGTTGCAACGTCTGGAACGCCGATGGCACGGACTGCAAGGGCTTTGACAGCATGTACGCCGACCCGGACAAGTGCCCGGCCGACGGGGCCTTCGAGTGCGCGACGCGCGCCAGCGACCCCTGCAACCCGGCCGGCGCGCAGGGGCGGTGCAAGACCTACGCCAAGGCCATCCACAGCGAGTTCAAGGATTTCGCTCTCAAGTGGAAAGAAGCGCGCTACTTCATCCTGCTCGGCACCGCCAGCCGCGGCGGCAACACCCGCGTGGCCGGCAAGGAGGCGATGAGTGACGGCAACCAGAAGCTGGCGCTCAAGCGCTCGGGCGCGCTGGAGAGCCTGCTGGCGCGGCTGCGCACCGAAGTGGCCGCGGCCGGCGGGGCGCTGGACGGCAAGGCCTACAAGGTGGCACTGGACAACACCCGGCAGTTCTTCGACACGCCAGAGTTCGGTGCGCTCATCCAAAAGCAGTTGGAGGCGCTGCCCCGCACCGATCGCGGGTTCAAGCCGACCACGGCCCATGCGGTGAACCGTTCGGTGATGGCATTGGCCATCAAGTGCGACTTGAGCGACGTTGGGGTCAAGTAGCGCAGCGCTGGCCAGGGATACGCGATGGCTCAATACCGACCGCTTGCCCCATGGTGCTTCTTGCTTGCGGCACAGCCGTCGCGCCGCCTACCATGCGCAGTCGGGGCGGATTCGCATCCACCCTGCCCGGCGGGAAGCGATCGCGAGGCGAACATGGATCCGAAACGCAGCGCAACTGGACGGCATGCGGGACGACTGCTCTTGCTGTCCACGGCCTTGGCTGCAACCGCGTGCACCGGTGCGCCGCCGGCGGTGCCCGTCCAGGGCGGTGCTGCGACCCCTGACGCCGATGCCCAGGTCGCCGCCGATGCCACGCCGACGTCTGGCATGTCAGATGCATGGACCGCGGGCAGCCTGCCGGATGGCGCCGAGGACACCGTGCAAAGCTGCACCAGCTCCGCCCAGTGCGGGGCAGGCAAGGTGTGCTAGCTCTGGCCCGGACCGGGCGTGTGCGTCGCGTGCCTGACGAGCCTGGACTGTCCCACCGGCGACATGTGCATGCACGACCAGTGCGCGCCGCCGAAACCCTGCACGTCGGACAAGCAATGCGCAGCGCTCGACGCCGTGTGCAGCGGCGAGGCCGGGGTGTGCGTGCAGTGCCAGACAGCCGACGAGTGCCCAGCCGGCAACGCCTGTGTGGCCAACCAATGCCATCCGCCAGGCGCGCCCTGCAAAAGCTCCAAAGAGTGCGGCCCCTACGAGCAGTTGTGCGACAAGTCCGCCGGTGTCTGCGTGGCGTGCGTCGAACATGCCGACTGCCCGGCCAAGGGCTATTGCTCGGGCAACGTGTGCGTGCCCGACGTGTGCAAGCCCGGCCAGAAGGCGTGCGCGAGCCCAACCACGCTCGCGGTGTGCGGCAACGATGGCGAGGGCGCGACCGACATCGTGTGCGCCGCCGGTCACGCTTGCGAAGACGACGACTGTCGGCCCGTTGTGTGTACACCAGGCCAGCTCCTGTGCACGGCGGACGGCAAGCCGGCCAGTTGCAGCAAGCGCGGAACCGTGATCATGCCCGGCGCACCCTGCCCTGCGGACACCAAGTGCCTGGCCGGCGTGTGCACCAGCGCCAAGTGCGTGGCCGGTTCCACCCAATGCGTCGGCACAGCAATCGGCACCTGCGCGGCCGACGGCCTGCAAATCACCGAGACCGCATGCCCGGTCGGGACGGCGTGCGACCCGGCGAGCCAACCTGTCGGCTGCAAACCCCAAGTCTGCAAGCCTGGATCAGCCACCTGTCAGGGGCCCCTGGCCAAGACCTGCACGGCCAACGGCCTGGGCCTGACCACAACGACGATTGCAGCAAGTTCGGCCCCGACGGCAAGCCGCGGGCGTGCGTCGATGGCGCGTGTGTCAAGCAGAACTGCGTTCCTGGATCATTGACCTGTCTCTCTGCTTCCAAACTTGCGACCTGCAAGGACAATGGCGTCGGCTACGACGAAAAGCCCTGTGCGGCCAGCGAGGCATGCGAAGCCAAGGCGTGCAAGCCCAAGGTGTGCGCACCGGGAGAGTCCGTGTGCATCGGCAGCGCCATCCACCTGTGCAGTCCTGCGGGCACCGCGCTCGACAAGCAATCCGAATGCCCGACCAACCAGTATTGCGTCGCGGCGGCCGGCAAGGCGCAGTGCAGTGCCCAACTGTGTGCGCCCGGATCGTCGGCGTGCACTGCCGCAAACGATGGCGTCAAGACCTGCAATGCAGGGGGATCCGGTTGGACCGTCGCCGCGTGCGCGGCCGGATTTGCGTGTGACGATGCCGTGTGCAAGCAGGTCGTGTGCAAGCCGGGATCGGTCGGTTGCACGGGCGCAGTCGCGGTCAAGTGCAACACCAGCGGCACTGCGACCGCGCTCGTCGCCGATTGCGCCGCGGTGGGCAAAGTCTGCGCAGCGGGCCAGTGCGTGGTCGCGGGCTGCGGCGACGGCAAGATCAACATCGCGGGCGAACAGTGCGACGACGGCAACGTCATCGACGGCGACGGCTGCAGCAGCGTGTGCCAGACCGAAGCCAAATGCGCGGCGGCGTGCCCCAAAGGCGAGGTGTGCCAGTCGAACGGCGGGTGCGCCAAGCCTTGCCCAAGCGGCGGGTGCGGCTATTCAGCCGACGACACGATGCTGACCGGGGCCTCCACCGGGCTCACCGAGGTCGCCGATGGCGTCAAGGTCAACGGCGTCGGCCAACCCAAGGTCAACAAGTACCTGTGGGTCGCCAACTCGCCCAACAACACGGTCAGCCGCGTCGACGTCGATGCGTGCAAGGAGGTCGGTCGGTATGCGGTGTGCAAGGATCCGTCGCGCACCGCCGTGGACTTCGACGGCAATGCCTGGGTGGGATGCCGCGGCGACGGCGGCGTGGCGAAAATCATCGCCGACAAGAGCAAATGCGGGGACAAGAACGGCAACGGTGTGATCGAGACCTCGGAAGGGGCCGGGCCGGGCGCCGTTCTGCCCTTTGGCACCGACGAGTGCCTCGCGTTTACGGTAAACCCGGACGGGCCCACCATCGCGCGCGCCCTTGCGGTGGACGGCGACAACAACGTTTGGGTCGGGTTCTGGAATTCGAAGAATCTGCACCGACTCGATGGCAAGACCGGCAAATCGCTCGACAGCGTCAACGTCGGCTGCAACCCCTATGGCATGACCATCGACGGCAAAGGCGACGTGTGGGTGCAAGGCGCCGGCTGTGGGGCGTTGGTGCGGGTGACGCCGTCGACCAAGGCCATGCAGAAGTTCCCATACCCAGCCGGGGCCTACGGCATCAGCGCCGATCCCAAGGGCCGCATCTGGGTCGCGAGCGGCGGTTCCGCTTCGGTGTTCGACGCCGCGAACGCTGGCCCCAACGCCTGGACGGTCGTTAGCCCCATCGCCAGCGGCGGTCGCGGGGTAGCGTGTGGGGCTGACGGCAGGGTGTACGTTGCCGCCGACGGGGCGAACAGCATCACGGTCATCGACGGCACGGTCAACCCGCCGAAAGTCGAAAAGAATCTATTGGGTGCCAAGTATCCGGTGGGCGTCGCGGTCGACAAGAACGGCCAGGTCTGGGCCGTCAACCAGGGCGGCAGCTCGGCGACCCGCCACGATCCGGTGGCTGGCACGGTCACGTGCACGGTGCCCGTCGGCAGCTCGCCGTACACGTACAGCGACATGACCGGCAACTCTTTGCAATTCCTCGGCTCGAAGACCGGCGCCTGGCGCGGCACGTTTTTCGTCGCGCACGCGCTTGGGCCGCTCGCCACGGTCAAAAACGTGACTTGGACGGGCCTCACGGTCAAGGTGCAGGTTCCTCAGGCGGCGACCTTGGTGGCCAAGGTGCGCACCGGCAATTCGGCGGACGCGCTCGCCAAGGCCGCCTGGTCGGTCCCGCTGCAGTTCAAAACCCCGGATACGCTGGATCTGGCACCGGTGGCGCCCTTGGCGGGGACGTACCTCGAGGTCGAGTTGGCGCTGGCGGTGGCGCCCGATGGCGCATCGCCGTTGGTGTCGAAGGTGGCCACGAGTTTTGCCGCGGATCCGGTGAAGTAGGCGCTGGCGGCAAATGACCCCGATTCCGAGTCGGGACAGGTCTTTGCATCTGTCCGCAAGACCTTGAGCTGCCCCCTGACCGGGACGCAGACAAGGTCCGGATTCTGGGTCAGGGGCAGCGACTGCGCCAGGGACAGAGGCAGAGACCAAACCAGGGCCGGCGGCAGCCCCACATGCAGCCGCTTGTCCGCCCACACTGGCAACCCGCCTGCGAATCGCCTACGCTGCGCGCCACCGGTGCGGCAGTGGGCGGCGCGGCCGGACCGGCATCTGCGCGGAGGAAGCCATGCGCGCTCGACATTGGTGGGGCTCTCGATATCGCAATCTGGTCGCGCTTGCGCTTGCGGCGGGGTGGACCGCCTTGCCTGCGTGCGACGGCACCGACATCGCGGTGGTCGCGGGCGGCGTGCCCAAGGCGTCGATCGACGCCTCGTCCGAGGTCACCCAGACCACGGGCGGACCACAGCCCACGTGCCTGGCGGACAGCGACTGCGCGGCGCTGGGCGGCGGCCCGTGCACCCTGGCCTTGTGCGAGCCGCAAAGCAAGCGCTGCGTGGCGGTGCCCAAACCAGAGAACGCCGCGTGTGACGACGGCCAGCCGTGCAGCGCGGAGTCGCTGTGCATGGGCGGAGCCTGCAAGCCGACCAAGGGCATCGATTGCGACGACGGCAACCCGTGCACGGTCGACGTGTGCGCGCCTGCCGCCGGCTGCGCCCACGCCCCCAAACCCGTCGGACCGTGCGACGACGGCAACCCGTGCACGATCGGCGACCACTGCCAGGCCGGGGCGTGCGTGGCGGACAGCAACGCCTGCGCCTGCCAGAGCGACGCCGATTGCTCACAATTTTCCACGGATGCGTGCGCTGGGCCGCTGCAGTGCTCCTCGGGCGTGTGCGCGGTCAATCCCGCGGCCAAGGTCAACTGTGACGACGACAACGTGTGCACCACCGACGTCTGCGACCCCAAGACGGGCACTTGCAGCCACAGCGCCACCGCCGACGGCGTGCCGTGCGACGACGGCGACGTGTGCACCTTCGGCGAGACCTGCCAGGGCCTCGCGTGCAAGGCAGGCGCGGTCGCGACCTGCCCGGTCGGCCCTGGGGGCTGCCCGACCAGTTGCGACAAGAAGCTCGGCTGCACCGGAGCGGCGACGGCCGGCGGTACGTGCGACGACGGCAACGCATGCACGACAGGCGACACCTGCGTGTGGGGGGCGTGCGTCGGCAAGCCAACCTGCGGTTGCCAGTTGGCCAGCGATTGCAGCTCGACGGTCGCCGCGTGCGCCGGGCAAGTCGCGTGCGTGGCCGGGGCGTGCGTCGTCGACGCCAGCAAAGCGCTGCCGTGCGAAGCGACGGAGGCCAAGGCCTGCGAAACGCCCATCTGCACCGCGAAAGGTTGCGCCAAAGCCGCATTGCCGGATGGAGCGGCGTGCAGCGACGGCGACGCCTGCACCCTCAGCGACGTGTGCAAGGGGGCTGCGTGCAAGGGCAGCCAGACGGCGATGTGCGACGACGGCAACCCGTGCACCCTCGACAACTGCGTGTCGGCGGCCGGTTGTCAGCATGCTCCGACCGCGATCGGCCAACCGTGCAGCGATGGCAACCCATGCACGACGGGCGAATCGTGCGGCGACGGCCTGTGCGCGGCCGGCAAAGCGGTGTGCGACGACGGCGACGTGTGCACGGCCGACGTGTGCGACCCGATCAACGGCGGAAAGTGCACGCAAATCGCCACCGCCGACGGCACCAAGTGCGACGACGACGACGACTGCACCGTCACGGGCGTGTGCGCTGGCGGCAAGTGCATCGCGAGCCAAATTCTGGACTGCGACGACGCCAACCCCTGCACCGCCGACTTGTGCGTGCCCAATGGCTGCAGCCATCTGCCGATCGCGCCGGGCGGGTCGGTCATCGCCTGCAACGACGCCAACCCCTGCACGACGGGCGATGTCTGCGACACGGGGGTGTGCAAGGGCACGCCGGGCGCATGCGAGTGCGAGACCAACGCCGACTGCACGGGCAAGGAAGATGGGAACTTGTGCAACGGCACGCTGCACTGCGTGGCCAACGCGTGCCAGGTGGATCCGGCGACCGTGGTCGCGTGCAGCCTGTCGGCCAACCCGTGCGTGGCCATCGCGTGCCAGCCGACCTTGGGCCTCTGTGTCCAAGTGCCGGTGCCCGTCGATGTCACGGCGACCTTGTGCAGCGACGGCAACGCCTGCACCTTGGCCGACAAATGCGGCGCGGGCGGCGTGTGCCTGCCGGGCCCTGCGACCGTGTGCAACGACCAGAACGTATGCACCAACGACGTGTGCGACCCGGCCAAGGGCTGCACCTACCTGCCCTACGACGCGACGCAGGCCGCCCAGTGCGACGACGGCAACCCGTGCACCTTTGGCGACCTCTGCGCCGCGGGGGCCTGCACCGCGGGCAAGAACGCGTGCGAGTGCCTGACCGATTTCGACTGCGCCGCCAAGGACAACGGCAATCCGTGCGACGGCAAGCTGGTGTGCACCGGTGGCGCGTGCGTCAACGACGGCAAGACCGTGACCTGTCCGCCGGGCGCCAGTGCCTGCGTCACCAGCCAATGCGACCCCAAATCGGGCCTATGCGTCAGCTTCGCATCACCGGACGGCACCGGCTGCGGCACATCGGGCACGTGCACCACCGGCGGCACCTGCAAACAGGGCGCGTGCCAGGGGGCGACGGTTTCGGGCTGCGACGACGGCAACCCGTGCACCAAGGACAGCTGCGAACCGAGCGGCTGCGTGCACAGCGTGGCCGTCGGCAGTGCCTGCGACGACGGCAACAGTTGCACCAAAGGCGAGGCGTGCTCGGCCGGCGGCACCTGCGGCGGTGGCACCAACGTGTGCACCTGCAAGGCCGACAGCGATTGCTTGTCGTTCGACGACGGCAACCTGTGCAACGGCATCTATAGCTGCCAGGGCGGCCAATGCCAGCCCAAGACTGGCAGCGTCGTCGTGTGCGACAAGGCCAAGGACGGCCCGTGCGCCACCAACACCTGCGACACCAAGACCGGCCAGTGCGCCATGGTCCAACAAGCCGACGGCACGGCATGCAGCGACGGCGACGCCTGCACCCAATCCGAGGCCTGCGCCGCGGGCACCTGCAAAGGCGGGTCGGCCCTGAACTGCGATGACGGCAATGCGTGCACCGCCGACGGCTGCAGCCCGATTGGTGGCTGCACCCACACCAACACCACGTTGGCGTGCGACGACGGCAACCCATGCACCACCACCGACGCGTGCAAAGACGGCAAGTGCGCCGGCACCGGCACCTGCGAGTGCAAGACAGACTCCGACTGCAAGAACGACGCCGACCTGTGCAACGGCGTGGTCAAGTGCAGCAATTTCGTGTGCCAGACCGACCCGAAGAGCATCGTGACCTGCGCACCTGGGACGGGCGGCGCCTGTGCCGTCAACGCCTGCGAGCCCAAGACCGGCGTATGCGGATTGACTGCGGTGCCCGACGGCACCCAGTGCGACGACAACAGCGTGTGCACCGGCAAGGACCAGTGCGTCGCCGGCACCTGCAAGGGCACAGCGGCCAACTGCGACGACAAGAATCCTTGCACGACCGACGTCTGCGACCCCAAGGCCGGCTGCAACAACACCGCCAACACCGCACCGTGCGAAGACGGCAACGCGTGCAGCGCCCCCGACGTGTGCAACAAGGGTGGCTGCGCGCCCGGGCCCAACGTGTGCGGCGTGTGCAAGACCGACGCCGACTGCAAAGACGACGGCAACCTGTGCAACGGCACCTTGCAGTGCAGCAACGGCCAATGCGTCTCCAAGCCCGGCAGCGTGGTAACCTGCCCGGCCGGCGACGCGTGCACCAGCATCGCCTGCGTGCCCAGCAGCGGCCAATGCCAAAAAACCAGCAAGCCCGACGGCCAAGGCTGCGATGACGGCACAGCCTGCACCGGCAGCTCCGCGTGTTTTGGCGGCGCGTGCGTGGGCAGCAGTCCCCTGAACTGCGACGACAAGAACGTGTGCACGCTCGACAGTTGCGACGCCAAGGTAGGCTGCCAACACAGCCCGGTGCCCGGCGCCTGCGACGACGGCAACGCCTGCACGGTCGGCGACATGTGTTCGCCAGTCGGCCAGTGCATCTCGGGCGTCAACCAGTGCCAGTGCACATCGGACGCCGACTGCGGCAAATTCGAGGACGGCGATCTGTGCAACGGCACCCTGGTCTGCGCGGCCAACAAGTGTGCCGTCAAGACGGGGTCGGTGGTGATCTGCCCCGATGCTGGCCCCTGTGTGACCAACACGTGCGCGGCGACCACTGGAAAATGTACGGCGGCCCCCAAAGCGAACGGCACCCCCTGCGACGACAAGAGCTTGTGCACCAGCGGCGACACTTGCCAGGGTGGCCAATGCACCGGGGCCACCCTGAACTGCGCGGACAACAACCCCTGCACCGTGGACCTGTGCGATGCCAACCAGGGCTGCACCCACCCGGCAGCAAGCGACGGCACGGGGTGCGACGACGGCAACAAGTGTACCGGCAGCGACGTCTGCAAAGCCGGCCAATGCGCGAGCGGCGCCAATGTGTGCCAGTGCCAGGCGACCGCGGACTGCGGCAAGTTCGAGGACGGCGACGCCTGCAACGGCACGTTGGTCTGCACCAACAACGCCTGTGTGCTCGACAACAAGACCATCGTGACCTGCGCGGCGACCGGCAAACAGTGCACCGCCAACCAGTGCAACCCCGCCAACGGCAAATGCGAAACCAGCAACGCGGCCAACGGCACGCCCTGCGGCGGTCCCGAACTGTGCGGCGGCGTCGGCCAATGCCAAGCCGGCGTCTGCAACGGCCCCAACGGCTGTGGCGACGACGGCAACCCGTGCACCACTGCGGTGTGCGGCAGCTCGGGCACCTGTTCGCAGACCAACAACACCGCCGCATGCGACGATGGCAACGTGTGCACGGTCGGCGACGTGTGCAGCGCTGGCGCCTGCAAGTCCGGTGCCAACCAGTGCCAGTGCAAGGTCGATGCGGACTGCGCGGCGCTCGACAACGGCAACCTGTGCGACGGCGTATTGATGTGCAGCAACAACCAGTGTGTGCCCAAGCCCAATAGCGTCGTCGTGTGCACACCCAGCACTGGCACGTGCCAGTCGAACCAGTGCGACCCCAAGACCGGCCAATGCGGGCAGGCCAACAAGGCCAACGGCACCCCGTGCGACGACACCGACGCGTGCACCACCCAGGGCCAGTGCTTTGGCGGCGCGTGCCTGGTCGGCCAGGTCAACTGCAACGACAACAACGTCTGCACCATCGACAGTTGCGAGCCCAAGACCGGCTGCAAGCACACCAACACCATCGCGCAGTGCAACGACAACAACCCGTGCACGCCGATCGACGTGTGCCTCAACGGCGTGTGCCAGGGTCCCTTCAACAACTGCGTGTGCCAGAACGACAGCCAGTGCCAGCAAGACAACAACGCCTGCAACGGCGTGCTGAGCTGCCAGCAGGGCACCTGCAAGGTCAAGCCCGGCAGCGTCGTGGTCTGCGACGCGAGCAAGGACACCGCGTGCCTGGGCAATACCTGCCAGCCGGCGACAGGGTCGTGCCTGCTGCTGCCCAAGCCGCCGGGAACGCCATGCAACGACGGCAACACCTGCACCGGCGGCGACGTGTGTTCGTTTGGCACCTGCATCGGCGTGCCGGCCAACTGCGACGACGGGGTAGGCTGCACCCTGGACGCCTGCGACGCCAAGACCGGTTGCACCCATGTCGGCCAGGGCGCGCTGTGCAACGACAACAACGTGTGCACGACGGACAACTGCGACCTGGTGGCCGGTTGCCTGTCAACGCCAGCCTTGGGGGGCAAGTGCGACGACGGCAGCGCCTGTACCACCGGCGACGTGTGCGGCGTGCAAGGCGGCAAACCGGCGTGCGTGGGTGGCGCGAGTCTGGTCTGCAACGACAACAACCCCTGCACCGGCGACACCTGCGACGCCAAGGTCGGCTGCGTGTTCACGCCCCAAAATGGCGCGGCGTGCAGCGACAACACCGCATGCACCACGGGCGACATCTGCACGGGCGGCGCGTGCGTCGGCACCAAGCTGCCTTGCAACGACAACAACCCGTGCACCACCGACTCGTGCAACCCGCAGACCGGCTGCGTGTTCACCCAGACCGGCGACACCTGCAACGACAACAACGCCTGCACCACCGGCGACACCTGCGTGCAAGGCCAGTGTCTGGGTGCCGGAAAGCTGAACTGCGACGACGCCAACCCCTGCACCGCCGATTCGTGCGCGCCGCAGAGCGGTTGCGTGAACACACCCGGCACCGGCCCCTGCAACGACAACAACCCGTGCACCAGCAACGACACCTGCGGCGCCAAGGGCTGCGCGGGCACGGCCAAGGTCTGCGACGACGCCAACACCTGCACCAGCGACAGCTGCGACAAGGCGACAGGCAACTGCGTGTTCGCGCCCAACACCGCTGCGTGCAGCGACGACAACAACTGCACGACCGAGGCCTGTAGCGGAGGCGTGTGCAAGGCGACCGCGAAGAGCTGTGATGACGGCGTGGCCTGCACCACCGACAGCTGCAACCCGGCCGACGGCAGCTGCACCCACGTGTCGCCCACCGGGTTCACCAAGAACTTCGACGACGGCTTGGTATCGCCGATTGAGCTCACCAACCCGCACCCGCTGATGAAGTGGGCGCTGGACAGCACGCAGTCGAGCTCGCCCAAGACGTCGCTGTACTTCGGTTGGGTCAACCCGCAGAACGGCCAGCACAGCTACGCCATGCCGATCCCGGTGCCGATTCCGATCACGGGCACGGCGGCGCTGCTCAACCAGACCATCCCCGCCGGCGTCACTGCGCCGGTGTTCACCGCCAAGGTGATGTTCAGCAAGGCGCCCAACGAACCTGCGAACTGCAACAACGACCGCGTCGAGTTCCGGATCAATGGCAGTGTAGTCGCCACGGTGTGCACGTCGACCAACGGCTTTGCAACGACCACGATTCCGCTCGACTTGTTCAAGGGCCAGACCATCGGCCTTCAGATCGTGTTCATCGCCAACAACACCAACAACAACGGCCAGGGCGCATGGGTGGACGACCTGGCGATCTCGTGGAAGTGCCCGTGATGACTCGACTCGCTGTCCTGCTCCTCGCGCTTGGCCTGGTGGGCTGTGCCTCCGCCGACTCGGCGGGTGTTCCGGCACCGCAGGCCGACGGATGGGTCACCCTGAATGGCCAAGGCCCAGATCGAACCAGCCGCAGGACCGATGGCGCCTCTGCAGCCATGGACGCTGCGGCTGCCCGGGCACCAGACATCGCGTTCGGCGGTAAGTACAATAGCGCAGGCGCGGGCATCGGATTGGTGCTGCCGGGCGCGCTCAATGCCCACAAGTTCAAGACGTTGGTGCAGGCGGGAATCGTGCCCTCGCCCGATGACCTGCCCATGGAAGGCTGGTTCAACGAACACGATTCGCCGCTGCCGGCCGCCAGCCCCGACCGCCCGGTGGACTTGCATGCGCTGGCGGCCATCGTGGCCGAACCCAACCAAGAGCCCGAAATTCTGTTGCAAATTGGCTTCAACACCGCCGCATCGCTGAGCCAGCTGCAGCCCAGTCTGGATCTCGTTATCGCGGTCGATAGGTCGGCTTCGTTGGGGCCCGAGGCGTTGGGTGCAGTCAAGGCCGGCATCCTCGACGTCGCCGACAGCCTTCCGCCACAAAGCGCGCTTGCAGTGGTGTTTTTCGACGCAACCAGCGAGGAAGTGTTCGCGGCCTCGCCGTACACGGCCAACCTCAAGGGTCAGCTGGCTGTAAGCCTGCAGGAGATCAAGAGCAAGGGCGGCACCGACCTGTACGGCGGCCTTCAGTTCGCCATCGAGCGCCTGGGCAATTTCAAGACGGCGGCCAAACAGCGGCGCATCTTGCTGGCCAGCGACGGCGCCGGCACGCTCGGCGCGCACGGGCCGGCCGATTTCGTGGACCTGGGCAAGAAGGCGGGGGTGTCGGTGTCGGCCATCGGTGTCGGTCTGCAGACCAATAGCGCGCTGTTGACCCATCTGGCCAAGGTAACGGGCGGCACCTACTACGAAGCGCCGACGCTGGCCGCACTGCAACAGGCGTTCGGCAAGGATCTGATGTCGCTTTTGGTGCCGGTGGCCAACGACCTGAGTGTCACCCTGCAGTTGGGCACCGGTTGGACCGTGCGCGACAACTTCGGACTGCCGTTCGAGGCCGTCGGGGGCACCCTGTACCTGGGCAAGGCGCCCAGGCGCGGCAGGGCCGACGCCTCAGCGAGCGACAGCGCCCCAGCGCCCGACATGCTGGGCAGCGAAGTTGCGACCCCGGATATCGGCGCCCCGCCGCCCCCCGACCCGGTGTTGGGGCAGCTGTTTCCATCCCAGCGCAATGGCCTGGTCGCGCTGCGCTTGCAGCCGCCGGTCGGCACCGTCCTGGACCAGGCGCTGTCGCTGCTCTTGGCCAAGGCCAGCTGGAGCTACACCCTGACGGCCTCTGGCGCCAAGAAATCACACGACAATTCAATACAAATCAGTGGCCTGGTCGCCATCCCCGACGGCGGCTTTGAGCACTACACCCATCCGGTGGCGCGCCGCACGGCGGCGCTGGTGCGCGCGGGCGAAGCGATGAAGACGGCCTGCGCCTTGGCAGCCAATGGCAAGACGGCGGCGGCGGTGGCCACCGTCCAAGCCGCGATGGCGTACATGGGGCGGATGGAGCCCGAGGTCGACAAGGCCGGCCTGGATGCGGCCGGGGCGCTGGACGCGGCGCACGGGTTGATGCAGAAACTGGTGGACAACCTCAAGGCCCAGAAGTAGGCGCTCGGCCGTTGGGACGGGCGGGTGTGCTGCGAGGGACCTCGGCTCGCGGAGACATCGCGCTCGCGCAGCCCAAGAGCGGTGCGTGGGGACCGGCTTGAAAACGGCTGTCGGGGCACATGGACCGGCGCGGTATTGCTTGCGCCGACCATCGATCCGTCCCTGAGGTTCTGGCCGCCGCTGCCAAGCCTGCTACCGCCTGCACCCCGTCAAGAGCACCGCCACGCCCTCGTCCGGCCCCACGGCCGCGTCGGCACCGCCCAAGCGAAGCGCCAGCAGGCCCGCCAACCCAGCGGAACCCGTGGCGTCGGCCGCGATGCCGGTCGCCGAAGCGGCCAGCCAGTTGCCCTGGGCCAGGTGCGCCTCGCTGACCACAACCGGGTAGCCGCCGCTGCCGAACACGCCGCGCAAGCACTGCGCCCAGTCGTAGGTCTCGTCGTCGAGGATGCCGTGGGCAATGCTGTGACCCGGTGCGGGCCACGGCACCATGGCCCCCGATCGCTGCCGCAGCGCCTGATGGAAAGCGGCTTGGCCGACCGGCGACGCCCAAGCGTCCGCGAGACGATGGGCGCGCGCCTCGCGGTGGGCGATTGCGGTGGCGGAGAGTTCGGTCTCCGTGGGGACCGAGGCGGCGGCGCCCTGCGCGTTGTCCATGTGCTGCGCCAAGGTCTGGTAGGCCCGCGCCAGCGGATAGCAGGCCCGCGTCTGCACCGGGTGGATCCGCGGCATGCGCGGCAGGATGCCCGCGCGCACGGCCTGGTCGAGCCCGCGGACCAACGCGCTGCACAGCGCCCCGCCGCCCACCTGCACGAAGACGCGATCCAGTGCGCCCTGCCGACGCCGGGTCACGGCCGTCGCCAGTTCCCAGGCGAGCGTCTCGCCACCTTCGATGGCGTGGCCGTTTTCGGTCCCCTGGCACGCAAACGGAACAGCGCCGTCGGCGACGGCCTGTCGAAAGCGCAGAACCGTGGGGTCGCCTGTTGCGCCCGAGGCGCGACGGCAGGTGTGCACCTTGGCGTCGAGTTCCCGCAAGCGCGCAACCACCCGCGGATGGGCGTCGGGTGGCAAGAACACCAGCAGTCTGCGCTTGGCCGCCGCAGCCAGCACGGCCGCCGCGACTGCCGCGTTGCCGCAACTGGCGATGGCCAGCGCCGCTGGGCGCCCGGTCGGCCGATGGGCGCGCAGCACCTCCAGGCCCAGCAAGATACCGAAAAGATGGCGGGCCTTGTGGGATCCGCCGACCTGGCCGGTCTCGTCCTTGACCCACACCGCCGCGGCCATGCCGAGCCCCTCGGCCAGCGCGTGGCTGTGGTTGAGCGGGGTGACGTGGAAGCCTCGGCCGTCGTCGACCGCTTGCACCGCCTGGTCCAGACCCTCGACCAGCGCCACGAACTGACTGTCGCGCCACCCGAGCCGGCGGGCCAGGTGCCAGGCATGCATGCGTTTGCGCCAGCGCACGAACGGGTTGAGGGCAAGGGCATCGCCGCCCAGGCCGCGGCTGGGACCGCCCGACAACTCGCGCAGCAGCACATGGTCGCCGCTGTCGCCCCGGTGCGCGCAGACCGGCGGCAGCGCCAGCGGGTCGTCGGGTTGCCAGCCGCACCCGCCGCATCGGAGGGCCGACTGCAAGGCAGCGGTCACGCCCGGCACGCGGCCACCTCTGCGTTCAAGCCCTCGATGAGTTCGTCCCAGATCGGTACGAGCGCCCGCAGACCGAGCCAGAACGCCCGCTGCCGCCGCACTTCGAAGTCGGCCAGGGCGACGCCCTGTTGTTCGACCCACGTGAAATAGCCAAGGTTGAACAGCCGGTCGCGACCCGGCTTGTCGAGTTCGGTCACGTGGTCGACCCCGGCGCCTGCCAGATGCTGGCCCACCACCTCGGCGGCGGTCACCGTGTCGAAACGGCCGCCCAAGCGCTCCCGCACGATCCTCGGGATTTCGCTCCCGTACATGGCTGCGCCGTCGGTGGCCACCGTCACCACCGCGTCCTCGGGACCGAGGTCGAGATAGCGCGCGGTCTTGATGGCGGCCAGCACGTTGCAGATGCCCGAGATGCCGATCGATGCCAGCGACCCGAGCAACGCCGGCGCGACACCGCGGCGCTCGGCCAGGTAGGTGCGGCCGACTTCGCTCTGGAACACGGCGTGCAGGCTGTCGGTGGCCGCGTCGGACACGCCGACCACCAGGTCGGTGTCCATCACGTTGTGGATGAGCGGCACGTGCTTGTCGCCGATGCCCTGGATGTTGTGGGCACCGTAGCCATTGCGAAGAAGCGTCGGACATTCCAGGGCTTCGACGGCCACCGTGCGCGCGCCGAAGTGGTCCTTGAGCCAGTCGCCCGCGGCAATGGTGCCGGCCGAACCTGTCGCCGACACGAAGGCAGCGAGCCGGCCGCCGCCATGTTCCGCCGCCCACGCCGCAAAGACGTGGCCGAGCGCAGCGCCCGTCACTCGCCAGTGCACCAGGTGGTTGGCGAATTCGGCGAACTGGTTGAGGATGACGTGATCGGGCAAGGCGGCGAGCTCCTTGCACTTGTCGTAGATTTCCTTGACGTTGGACTCGGTGCCCGGGGTGCGGATGATGTCGGCCGGGTCGGCGACCCAGTGTTCGAGCCAGGCAAAGCGTTCGCGGCTCATGCCCTCGGGCAACACCGCCACGCCGCGGCAACCCAGGATGCGCGAAATGGCCACGCCGCCGCGGCAATAGTTGCCAGTCGAGGGCCACACGGCGCGGTGCCGCCCCGGGTCAAACACGCCGGCGACGAGGCGCGGCACCAGGCAGCCGTACGCGGCGAGCACCTTGTGGGCGCCAATCATCGGAAAGCGCTCGCCCAACGCCACCAGGATCGGCGCGCGCACCCCCGTCAGCGCCGTGGGCAGTACCAAGTGGCCAGGCACCGCGACCCTGGCGCGGCGGTCTGGACCGTTGAACCAGTGCACGCGGTACAGGTTCAGCGCGTGCGGATCGTCCGGTCCGACGCGGCCGATCCACGGGTCGAGGCTGCCGGCCAGCGTCGCAGGGTCGGCCAGTTCGGCAAAGGTCGGCAGGCGGATGCCCTGGGCGGCGAAGCGCTGGACGGTGCGGCGACGGACCTCGTCGTCGACGATGTCGGTGGGCAGGTCGTGCGGAGGCATCGGGCTCCTTTGGGTCGGGGGTCAGGTTCTGGCCATCGCCTGGTTCAGCGTGGCCGCGGCCGCCTGCGCCTGACGGCGGATGGCGCTCTCGCTGCCAGTGACCAGCGCCCCGTCGCGCACCACCAGCCTGCCACCGACCAGCACGTGGACCGCGCGCTGGCCCGCCATGGCCACGATGTCCGCTGTCGCGGGTCGGTCGGGCAGCGGGACGCCGAGTGCGAGACCGAGGCGCTCGCTCGCCAGGTCCCAGCCGGCGCGCAGGCGGTGCAGGGCCATCTTGGGCGACTCGCCGCAGGCTGCGCCGAGTTCGCGCGCCTTGGCCAGTTCGGCGGTCATCGGCCCAGGGTGGCCGTCGCTGCCGAGGGCGACCCGCCGGGCATGGCGCAGCACCCGGGCGTAGGGCAGGCCGTTGGCGGCATTGGACCGCGGGTTGTGGACCAGCCACAGCCCAGTCTTGTCGGCCCATGCGATTTCGGCCTGCGACAGGTCGATGCCGTGGGCGAGGATGCTGCCGGGCGGGACCGCGCGCTGCGCCAACAACCGCGAAAGCGCGCCCTGGTGACCGCGCTCGCGCGCAAATCGGCCGTCCTCTGGGTCCTCTGCCACATGCACATGCACGACCGTCCCAAGTTCCGCAGCCAGCTGGCCCGCAGTCGACAAGGTGTCGTCGCGCACGGTGAAGCCGGCGTGCAGCCCCAGGCAACCGCGGATGCCCGGCGGCGGTCGCCGGCAAAGGCGCTGGCTCTCGCGCAGCCCGGCGTAGGCCTCTTCGGGTCCCGCGTTGCGCTCGGTGGCTCCGTAGGCGAGCAGCGCACGCAGGCCCAGGTCCCTGCAGGCGTCGGCCACCACGTCCAGCGATCCGTCGATGCAGCGCGGCGACTCGTGGTGGTCGAACACCGTGGTCGTGCCGCAGAGCAGGGCATCGGCGACGGCCGCGCGCACGCTGGCTTTGAGCGTGGCATGGTCCAAGGCGCGGTCGAGCCGCCACCACAGCTCGGTCAGGATCGGCAACAGGCCGGGCGCGGCCGGTGTGGGCAGGGTGATCCCGAAGGGCACAGCACCGCTGTACAGGTGGGTGTGGGCATTGACACGACCGGGTTGGATCTCCGCGTGTGGGCACGGCAGACGCTCGGCCCTGGGGCGTCCCGGCGGCTCGCCGCGGCCGAGCCACAGCCAGCGGTCGCCCTGGACCAAGGCGCAGCGCCCGCGGCGATCGGGGCCAAGGATGTAGCTGGTGGGGGTCATGGTCCGCTTCCCGGGCGGTGCGGGGGATGGTGGCCGACCGACAGCGCGCGGGCGGCCGGGCAGTCGCGCATCGGCAGCACGGTCCGAAGGCGCCCGTCGAACGCCCGCAGGGCTCCGGCGACGGCCGCTGCGGTCGGTACCAGGCCGATTTCACCGACGCCCTTGGCCCCGAATGGGCCCTCCGGTTCCGGGTCCTCGACGAGCAGGACCTCGACCGGCGGCACATCGCGGCTGCGCAAGGCGCCGAGCTCGCGCAGCTTGTGGGTGACCGGCGCCCCGTTGTCGCAGTCCAACGATTCGGTGAGCGCGTAGCCCAGGCCCATGACCACGGCGCCCTGGATCTGGCCGACCACCGCGGCTGGGTTGAGCGCCCGGCCGACGTCGTGGGCGGCGACGACGCGCAGCAGCCGTCCCTGGTCGTCGAGTTCGACCAGTTGGGTGGCAAAACCAAAACTTGTGTGGGTCTTGGGCTCGGCGACGTCGGCGCCGGGGGCCGTGGTGTCGTCGATGCGCACTTCGCCCGAAAACACCTGGCCGGCCAAAAGCCCCAGAGAGCAGCCTTGCAGCGCCGCGGCCAGTTTTTCCGCCGCCGCTTGCACGGCGCGCCCCGACAACAGAGTGCCGCGCGACCCCGTGGTCTGACCGCAGCCGAGCGCGAACGTGGTGTCCACCCTGGGCCGGAATACTGCGGCTGGCAAGCCAGTGACCTCGACCGCACACTGGACCAGCGCCGTCAGCAGACCCTGGCCCATTTCCGAGAAGCCGTTGTACAGGCTGACCGTGCCGTCAACCTCGACCACCAGGCGCGCCCGGCCGAACTCGACGGCGCCGTTGCCGAGGCCGCTGTTCTTGAGGCCGCACGCGATGCCGACGGCCCGACCCGCGGCCACGGCCGCGTCCCAGTGGGGGCGCAGCGCGCGCAGGGTCTGGCGCAGGCCGA
The DNA here is from genome assembly GCA_016875335.1 of Deltaproteobacteria bacterium. GTDB lineage: Bacteria > Myxococcota_A > UBA9042 > UBA9042 > UBA9042 > SXRM01. Next base: position 46,165 of record VGRO01000019.1, read on the forward strand.
CGGATTTGGTCAGGACCTGGCCGGTGCTGTAACGGTCGCCGACCTGCAGGGCGTTGCGGTCGCGCATGGTCCAGCGGTCCAGGCCGACGCGCTCGGCCAGCAGGTCCACGCATGCCTCAATAGCAAACGCCGCCTGGCAGACACCGAAGCCGCGCATGGCGCCGCACGGCGGGTGGTTGGTGTAGGCGGCGCGCGCCTCGATGTCCACCACCGGCACCCGGTACGGCCCGCAGGCATGGCCGGCCGCGCGTTCGAGCACCTTGCCGCCGACCGACGCGTAGGCCCCCGAATCGCCGACCATCCGGGCGCGCACCGCGGTCAACTGCCCTTGGGCGTCGCAGCCGACTTCGTAGTCCAAGGTGATGGGATGGCGCTTGGGGTGCATGCGCACCGACTGTGCGCGGGTCAGCACCAGCCGGACCGGTTCGCGGGTCAGGGCGCACAAGAGCGCCGTTTGCGCCTGCACCGACAGGTCTTCCTTGCCGCCGAAGCTGCCGCCCGAGGCCACCTGTTCGACGTGGACGCGGTCCAGCGGCCAGCCGAGCATCGCCGCAATGGCGCGCTGGTCGTCGAAGATGCCCTGGCCCTGGCTGAAGACGCGCATGCCGTGGGTCGTCGGCTCGGCCAGGCAGGCTTCGGGTTCGAGAAAGAGGTGCTCAATGCGCTGGGTCTGCCAGCGACCGCCGACCACATGGGCGCTCTGGCGCAGGGCCGCTTCCGCGTCTCCCCGCCGCAACACCGTGTGCGACAACAGGTTGTCGTGGACGGGGTTGACCCGAGGTGCGCCCGGTGCCAAGGCGGCAAACGGGTCCAGGACCGGCGGCAGTGGCTGGTAGGTCACCTGCACCAGATCGGCGGCGCGGCGGGCGGTGGCCTCGTCCACGGCGGCGACTGCGGCCAACACGTCGCCGACGCAGCGCACTTCTTCGCCCTCGGCCACCAGGATCGGCCAATCGGGGTAGAGCAGGCCCTGCAAGCGGTCGCCCGGCACATCGCGCCAGGTCGCCACCGCCTGCACGCCCGGCAGGGCGCGCGCCGCAGTGGTGTCGATGCCCGCGACCAAGGCCCGCGGGTGGGCGCTCAGCACCAGGGCCCCGTGCAGCAGCCCCGGACGGTCGAGATCGGCCACAAACGGCCGCTCGCCCAGGGCGGCGCGCACCGCCGACAGGTTGGGCAGCGACTGGCCCACGCGGCCGTCGGTGGGCAGGCGCGGCAGTTCGACCTCGCCGCGCAGCACCTGGGCATACAGTTCCACGGCCTCGAACACCTTGTGGTAGCCCGTGCAGCGGCACAGGTTGCCATCCAGCGCCTTGGCCAGGTCGGCGCGGACCGGGGTGGGGTGGTGGCGCACGAACGACACGGCGCGCAAGGCGATGCCAGGGGTGCAGAAGCCGCACTGCACGCCCGCGCAATAGGCCAGGCAGGTCGAAAGCGCGGTCCGTTCGCGATCGGTCACGCCCTCGAGCGTCAGGATGCGGTGGCCGGCGACGCGATCGGTCTGCAACAGGCAGGTCGTCTTGGGATGGTCGTCGACCACCACCAGGCAGCAGCCGCACTGACCCTGCGGCGCGCAGCCATCCTTGACCGATCGGATCGCCAACCGCTCGCGCAGCGTGTGCAGAAGCGTCTCGCCCGCCGCCACCCGAACGCAGACGGGCCGGCCGTTCAGCTCGAAGGTGACCTCGTGCAGCGCGGCATCCATGCTTGGCCTACCCCGCGGCAAAAAGCGGCACGAAGCGCGCGACGGTGGCGATGGCAAAGCGCAGTTCGCGCAGGTCCACGTTCTCGCCGATCTTGTGGGTGTTTTGCTCCACGCCCGCGCCGATGCCGAACATCGCCGGGTGCTTGACCGCGCCAGACACCACCCAGCGCTTGGCGGCCGGCACCGCGAACCGGGTGTCGTCCAGCGGAACCGGCACGCCCACGCCGTCGGTCGAGAAGATCCAGCGGTCGACCCGCGGTTGCTTGCGCAGGTAGCCGCCGGGCCCGGGGCGGTCGTCGACTTCGGGAGACACCACCCGGCGGTAGGCCTCGACTGCGGCGGCGATGGCCGGGTGGTCCTCGGGCGTGACCCAGCCGGGGTAGATCTGCGGGTTGTCGGCGAGCGCGCCGACCCAGGTCTTTTCGCGGTATTGCGGCACCGAAACGGCCACTTGCAGGCCAGCCGCCCGCGCCGCCTGCACCGCCGGCAGCGCCTCGACGTCGCGCAGCGCCTGGTCTGGCGTCTCGCCCACCGTCAGCCGCCGGTCGAAGCGGAACACCAACCGCTCGGGCACCGCGCAATCGCTGGGCGTGTCGAGGTGCGCCCACGACGCCGTACGGGTGCCGTGGCCCAAGAACGCGTGGTCCAGAAATCCGTCGCGCCGTTCGTAGGCCGCCGCGGCCTCGGCGACGATGTGGCCTCCCCACTCCAAGGGATTGAGACCCATCCACGGCATCGACCCGTGGCACGACTTGCCGCGCACCTCGACCTCGATCTGCATCCGGCCGCGCTGACCGCGGTAGATGCCGAGCGCGCCCTTGACCGCGTCGCCGGTGCCCTCGGTCAGGACGACGACGTCGGGGATGCGCTCGGGCGGCGCGCCCGGCAGTTCGCAGTCGACGATGTGTTTGGGTCCGCCGCCGTCGTTGTCTTCCTCGGCCACGGTGGCGATGCCGACGACGATGGCGCCGCGCAGCGCCCCCGCTGGCGCCAGTTCGAGCAGGATGCGCGTGGCGATGACCTGCGACACCACACCCGCCAATTGGTCCGCCGAGCCGCGGCCCCACAGCAGGTGGTGCCAGTCCGCGTCGGGCGGCAGCCAACCAAGTTCGCCGCGCAGGAACGCCCGGTCCACCCGCGCCGCGTCGACCAGGCCCAAGTATGGGTCGAGACCGCCGCCGGTCTTGGTGCGCCAGCCGTCGCGCAAGGCCCGCACGGTGTCGCTGTGGCCGTCGAGCCAGATGACTTTCTTGTCGGCCGCGGCGATGCCGTCGTGCGGATCCTGCACGGTCCAGCGCAGGTTGCCAAATGCGTCGAACCACACGTCGGCCGGGTCGCGCACCGCCTTGTGCTGGACGATGGCGCGGCGCATCCCTTCAAGCCGCGGGCCTTCGTGGTTCGACAGACCGCAGGCGGGATCGCCGCCCGCATCGATGGGCCGGTCCACGTGGTCGTGCGGTACGCGGATCGCCTCGCGCAGCAGTTCGGCGGCCAGCGGCAGGTCGCGAGCGGCCAGTCGCCGGATTTCGCGGTCCAAGAGGTCGTCCATCGCCTACCCCCGCTTGTGAAGGTCCTTGAGGGCCCGCCACAGCTTGGGAACCTTGGCCACCGCCAGCGCGGCCATGATGACGTACACCTTCTTGTGGGCTTCGCAGGCCACGTCGAGCCGCGCCCGCTCCATCACGCCCGGCGACACCTCGGCGCCGATGTCGGCCGGCAGGCAGTGCAGGTACAGGGCCTTGCCTTCGCGGGTCAGCGCCATGCGCCGCTCGTCGCAGATCCAGTCGGTGTGCGCGGCGTTTTGGGCGAGCATGCGTTTCTCGATGTCGGCCAGTGCCTTCTTGTCGGCCGACGCCGCCACCCGCTCTTGCATCAGCGCCATCGGGCCCCAGCTCTTGGGATAGACCACGTCGGCGCCGGCAAAGGCCTCGTCCATGTCGTGGGTGATGGCGAAGCGGCCGCCCGACCGCTCGGCGTTGTCGCGCGCCCAGGCAATGGTTTCGGGCAGCAGGTCGTAGCCCGGCGGGTGGGCCAGCACCACTTCGGCGCCCCAGCGCGACAGCAACATCGCCTCGCCCTGCGGCACACTCAGCGGCTTGGCGTAACTCGGCGAGTAGGCCCAACTGATGGCGATCTTCTTGCCGCGCAGCGAGCCGTCAAAGCGCTGCCGCAACCACTGCAAGTCGGCCAGCGCCTGGGTCGGGTGGTCCACGTCGCATTGCAGGTTGACCACGGGCACCGCGCGCGGGTCGCCGGTGTCGCGCAAGAAGGCGTCGATGCCGCCCTTGAGCTCGCGCAGCATGGTCTGACCCTGGCCCAGGATGGTGTCGTGGCGCACGCCGAGCGCGTGGGCGTTCATGCCGAGCATCGCCCCGGTCTCCCAGGCCGTCTCGCCGTGGGCGATCTGGGTGCTGCTGCCGTCGACGATGACGGGATGCATGCCCAGGCGCGCCGCCGCACCCGCCCAGGCGCTCTTGGTGCGCGTGGAGTTGTCGAAGAACACGGCATACGCCAGCTGCGCGGGCAGCACATCACAGCGCACCCCGCGGCCGTCCAGTTGTTCGAAGGTGGTGGCGACGGCGAGCAGCGCGTCGATCTCGGCATCGCTGAAGTCCTGCGTGCACAAGAGACTCTTGCCGAGCATGCCTTCGAGGGTGGCCTTGTCGGGCTTGGCGTAGACGGTGGGGTGTTTCACGGGGCGGCTCCAGGTCCGAGGTCGGCGGACAGGTAGGTATCGGGTTCGCGTCGCCAAAGTCCGGCGGCGAGCAACCGCAGGTCGGCGGCGTCCGGGTCGGGCAGCGTCACGGATCGACCGTGCAACCGCATACGGGCCTCGCCACCGCCCGGCGCAATCCACACGCCGTCGCGCGGCGCTGCCGCCTCGTACGCGGCCAGGTCGGCGTACACGCGCGGCTTGTCGCGGTTGGGCGCGCCGTGGTCGGGGCAGAACACCTCGCAGTTGCCGCAGTCATTGCAGGCGTCGGCGTACACCGCAATCTGCTTGCAGCCGGCCGGCGCCTCATAGGCAAACAGGGCAGTGTTCGGGCACACGGCGAGGCACTTGTCGCAGTTGGTGCAGTCCAAGAGCTGCAAGGGGCGGTCGAGTTTGCGCGGAGGCTTGCGGTTGCGCGGCGCGGCATAGCGCGGGTCCCTGGCGGCGTGGGCGGCGTAGTGCTCGGCGTTGCAGACGTAGGCCGCCTGCACCCAGCGCGCCATGGCCTCGTGGCTGCCGACCACAGCGCGCAGATCGCCGCCGGTGTCGAGGGTGCGCCGCAGGGTCTGCACCGCCAGCGGACTGCCGAGACTCGCCGCGTCGAGCGCCTGTTCGGCATTGCCATAGGCCTTGAGCGCAAACGTGTCGAGGTGTGCCGCGTCGACCGACCGCATGCGCGCCCCGAGGTCGCTGAGGTAGCCGTGGACGCGGCCGTAGCCGCCGGGCTGCAGCAAGTCGCTGCACACGGTCACCGGAACCAGACCCAACGCCACGGCATCGGCCAAGTTCTTGCGGTCCAGTCCGCCCGAGAACGACAGCGGCAGGTCACCTCCCCACGCCGAGCGGGCCTTGGCCACCAGCTCCATCGCCAGCACGTGCAGGGGCGGACCCGACAGGTACATGCGCGTCTGGTCCGGAGCAAAGAACTCCCTGTGGTTCTCGACGACCAGGGTATTGCAGAGCTTGACCCCGAACCCAAGGCCGACGCCCGCGGCAACGTGGCGCAGCCGACCGACCAGGTCGTCGATTTCTGCCCAGCCGGGGTCGGCGTCGAAGGCGTCGTCGGGCACCCGCAACTCGGTGTAGCCCAGTTGGTCGTGCAGCAGTTCCAGCACCCGCCGCTGGCCGAGCAAGGTGGGATTGAGCTTGAGGGTGACCGCCACGCCCACGTCGCGGAGCAAGAAGTTGGCGATGGCCTCGATGTCGCCGGGCGGGCAGCCGTGGAAGGTCGAGACCGTCACCGACCGCGACAGCGCCCGCGGCAGCGGCACGTCGCGCAGCGCCCCGAACTCGGCCGGCAGTTCGCTGCGCAGCGCATCGGCCACTGGCCGGCAATCGGCCATGGTCGCGAAAAACCCGCGCAGCTTGTCGGACCTGACGCCTGCCAGGTCATAGCCGACGCTGGCGTCGAACACCACGTCGCTCGCGTCGGCCGGCAATTCCAGATCGCCCGACGCGTGCAGCATCGCCATCAAGAGCGCGCCCTTGACGTATTCAGCCGCCGATTGGTGCAGCCGCAACTCCTGCGACCATTCGACGTTGAAGCCGACCGTGGCCATGTCGATGCACGGCCGCGGGATGCACAGGTCGTCGCGCACCTGCACGGTCTTCCACTCAAAGATGCGGCAGCCCGCCAGCCAGCCGGCCACCAGGTTCTGCGCCAGTTGGGTGTGCGGCCCTGCCGCGGGGCCCACGGGGTTGGCCGCCCGCTGCCCGTGCGGGTGCACCGACCAGTCGAGCCCGTCGGCGCCACGGTGCAGCAGCCGCGCCGGCAGCTCGAGGATGCGCTCGCCTGTGCCGTCCGCGAGCCGCCGCGCCTCGAACAGCGCCCGGCGGGCAAGCGTCGCAATCGGGATCGGCCGCAACGACACGGCGGAGCCTTGGGCGGCCGCCCGCGGTTCCAGCACGAGCGCAGCGCCGGAGCGGTCGCGGGGCTAGCGTAGGCCCCGGGAGCATGGGGCGATAGGGGGCAAACGCGCGCGGCGTCACGGTTCTGCCATGAGCGGAGGCGGCCGGGCCCGAAGATGGGGCCGGGGGCAGGGGCAGGCACAGGGACAGGGACAGGCACAGGCACTGGGACAGGGGCAGGGACAGGGACAGGGACAAGGACAGGGACAGGCACAGGGACAGGCTCAGGGACAGGCTCAGGCACAGGCACAGGCACAGGCACAGGCACAGGGACAGGGACAGGGACAGGGACAGGGAC
>VGRO01000020.1 GCA_016875335.1 Deltaproteobacteria bacterium
TCCTAGGCAGGCCGCGGCTGCGGCCTGCCAGCGACCGAAACTGCCTGAATTTACTTCAGGCAGTTCTTGGTCGCTGCCTCGATCGCAACCACCACGGAGCCTGTCGGACGATAGTCCGACAGGCTCCGAGGGCCCGTTGGCCGCGCGCGACATGCACAGCGCAAGACCGTTGCCTGACCGTGCACGCCGCCCAATGCTCGGTGGCGATGCCGACCGCGCCCCAATCCCATCCGCGCCCAAGCCCACGGGCGGTTGGCGCGCTGTTCTTTGCCTCGGGTGCCACGGCGCTGGGACTGGAGTTGGTGTGGTCCAAGCAACTCTCCGTCTTGCTCGGAGGCACCACGGCGGCTGTGGCGCTGGTGGTCGCGTTGTTCATGGGCGGCATGGCGATCGGCTACGGCCTCGGCGGACGATGGGCGTCGCAGGCGCGACACCCGATCAGGGCCTACGGGCGATGTGAATTGGAGTTGGCCGCGTGGGGTGCCGGGGCGGTCGCGCTGGTGCCAGCCGTGCCCGCGGACTGGCCGGCCGTCCTCGCCTACGCCGCGAGCGCCGCACTGATCTTGCCGTGCACGGTGCTGGCGGGGGCGACTCTGTCGCTGTTGGTCGCGGCCGCACGCGAGCGCGGCGGGTTCGCCCTGGGCCGGTTGTACGCCCTGAACAGTTTTGGGGCGGTCGTTGGCGTCCTCGCCACGGGTCTCGTCGCCATCGGCGCTCTGGGGTTGTCCGGCGCCGGCTTCGCCGTAGCCGCACTTGGCGGCCTCGTCGGTTTGGGGGCCATGGTGCTGCCACAGGACCCGCTGGCGATCGCTGCGTAGCCCTCGGCGCCCGCGTCGCGCGACCGTCCGGCTGCCGCCTGGCTCCTGACTGCGTGCCTCACCGGCTTGGCAAGTCTGGCCGAGGAGGTGTTGTGGACCCGGGCGCTGACTGCCCAGTTCAATGCGTCGACGTACGCGTTCGCGGCGATCTTGGCGGTCTTGCTGCTCGGCCTGGCCATGGGCGCGGCGGCGGCGGCGCGGGTGATGTCGCGCGGGGGCGATCCGCTGCGCTGGTTGGTGGCGACGCAGCTGGCTGCGAGCTTTCTGGTCGCCTGGTCGACGTCGAAGGCGCGTTGCTGGCCACCCACGGACCAGGCGCGGATGCCGAGGAGGTCGTGCGCCGCCTCGCGGTACCCGCCGTGGCCGCGCAATTGGCCGAAATCGGCGTGCCCGACCCGACCGCACTGCCCACGGTTGCGGGCGAACAGTTGCGCATGCGCCTGGGTCCAGGGCCGGTGGTGACCGACGATGACCCGCGGATCGAGCAATTCGCCGCCAGCTTGCCCGAGACGGGCGGCGGCACCGATGGGGCGGGGTTGGTGTTCGCGCGGGCGATGTGGGGGCCGTGAACCGTGCAGGGCGTGTGCGCCCGGACCGGCCAGCGAGCGCACCCGGGAAAGCGTGCAGGGACGCCTGCACCGGGCTGCTATCGCCGCACCAACCCAGCCACGACCGCTGCCGCGGCCTTCTCCGCGAGGCCCGCAAGATCAGCCTTGCTGCCCTCGACGGCGACCGTCCCCACGCTGACCTTGTCGCGGATCAAATGGACGCGCAGGTTCACCTTGTCGCCGGCCACGGTGTAGGCACCCTGCGGCCGGACGGCGCCGACCATCTCGGCCGCGTCCACGAAGACCAGGTCGGGTCCGGTGCCGCGGCCGCGCGGGCCGCCGAGGTCGCGCAGGCGCCCGCGCAGCAGATTGCCGAGTTCGAGGTCGTCCCAGTCGGCGTCGCGGTTGGTCAGCGCAGGGGCCAGCACCAGCGGCTTTTCGTTGGCCAAAGGAATGGCCTTGCGGTCCTCGGTCAACAGTTGGCCGATCGGAAAGCTGGCGCCGCCCGGACTTGCCACCAGCGGCGTCTGGATGCCGCCCACGTGGCGGGCGAGCTCGGGCACACGGTCGGCGGCGTATCCGAAAAGGCGCGCCACGTCGATGGAGCCGGTGTCGGGCAGGGCGGCGCCGCGCAACCCCTGCAATAGCGCGTAGGTCAGCAACCCTTGCCCGTATTGGCTGGCCTCGTAGCTCACCGCGTCGGCGGCCGCGCCCATCAGCACAAAGAAGCCGGTGCGGTCCTTGAGCGTCTCGATGGCGCGGATCTGGTCCGACGGCACATCGCGCTTCTCGACCATCTTCTTGGCGGCCGCGCCAGCCGCGCAGGTGTCGAGCACCAACGCCTGGTGCACAGCCGGCACCGCGCGGATCCACTCGATCAGTTCGTCGCTGGTCACTGCCGCGGTCGCGCGCACCGCCGGGTCGGCGAATTCCAGGCTGTGCGCGTCGCGGGTAGCGTAGGCGTACACATCGCGGTGCGCGGCGCCGTGGCCAGCGAGGTACACGACCAGTACGTCTTCGGGCCGGGCGGTTCGCGCGGCAGCAAACGCCTTGGCGATGTTGGCCTTGGTCGGGTGGCCATCCTTGGATTCGGCATCGGTGGTGAGCAGGGTCACATGGGTGCGGTCGGCGCCGAAAAGCCGCTGGCCTCCGAGCTCCAGGGCTCGGGCGAAGTCGGCAGCGTCTTTGGCGGCGAAGCCGAGCTCGAGGCGTGGCGACGCGTATTGCGAAACCCCGATGACGATGCCGTACAGGCTCGGCGGGGTCGGTGGCGCGAGGTCGTCGGGCGTCCACAGCGCCACCACCCCGCGGCTCGACAGGTAGCCGTCCCGGTTCCATGCCACGATGCGGACGGGGTTCGGGGCGCCGCGGCGCGCCGCCAGACCTTGCAGCGCGACCTCGACCGTGCCGCTGCCGTCCTTGCGCACCACGAAGGCGGGGCCGCGCGCATCGGCCAGCAGTTCCTTGCCGTTGAGGAACACCTGGATGCGCCCGATGCCGCCACCACGGTCGGTCACCCGGACCTTGAGCCGACCGCGGTCATCGATGGGCCCCAGGAACTCGACGCTTGGAAAAAGCCCGACGTCACCCAACACAGGCACCTCGCGTGGCGCATCCGTGCGCAGGCCGAGGACCTTGGCCAGCAAGCCGGGGTCGTAGTAGCGCTGCTTGAGCTGCTCGAATGCCACGAACTCGCTGCCGACCAGCCACTGCATGCGCTTGCTGCCGCCCGGCGAGGCGTCGAACCGCCCGACAGGGTCCACGACGGCCCAGTCCTTGGTGTCCAGCGACATCAGGCTGCACAGCTCGCCCTTGCCGGCGACATCCCACAGGCGCACCGTGCCGTCGCCGCTGCCGGACAGCACCACCGCGTCGCGCGGGCCGAAGGCGACGGGTTGGATCCAGCCGCGATGGCCGGTCCAGGTGGCCAGCGGCTTGCCGGTCGCGCCCTGCCACAGCCGCACCGACTTGTCGTAGCCGGAGCTGACCAGGAGCTTGCCGTCGCTCGACCAGGCCAGCCCGCCCAGGTCGTCGGCGTGGGCCTCCATCCGCCACTGCACGGCGCCCGTGCGGGCATCGAACACGGCGGCGCGTGCCTCTTGCAGCTTGGACGCCACCAGGGGCCCGCCGGGTTGCATGGCTACGACCCAGGTGCACGCGGTGCAGGTTTCGGGCAGGGCGACGGCCGGTCCACCGCGCATGTCGAGCGCCTCCAGCGTGTTGCGGCCGACCACAATGGCGCGCTCGGCGGCGCTGTCGATGGCCACGAGGCCCTTGGTGGCGAGCGCGGCCGTGGGTCGTACGGGTCCAGGCGCGGCGGCCCGCGCATCCCACAGGGACAGGCCCTTTCCGCGGTCGGCGATGAGCCAGCGACCGGCCGGATCAGTCCACTGCACGGCACTGGCCGGCAGCCCCCCTGGCAACTGACCGACGTCCTTTCCGGAGCGCGGGTCGACGAAGCGGCCCTTGCGACCGGCGCCCATTGCCAGCCACGCGCCGCCCGGGCCGAAAGCGAGCTTGCCGCCGCCGGCAATGCGCCGCACTTCCCTGCCCTGGCGCGCATCCCAGATGCGCACGAAGTCGTCGTACTGCGCCACGGCAATCAACCCGCCGTCGTCGGCGATCGCCGCGTTGAGGACCGTCTCGGTGTGCGGGCCGAGGTCGGCGATCCACTCGCCGCTGTGCAGGTCCCACACCGCGATGCGCTTGCGGGTGCACGCAGCCAGTTGCCGGCCGTCGCGGCTGAAGGCCAGTCCGGTGACTTCGTCGTCCAGGCCGGTCAGAGCGGCTGGCGAGGCACCGCTGCGGGTGTCGTGCAGGACGATCGTGCCTTTGGACCGTGCGAACGCCAGCCACCGCGCGTCGCTCGAGAACGCCGCCTCGACGCCGTATGGGCCGCTGGGCGGGGCAGCCATCGCCGGCACCGGCCGCGACGCGAACGTGGGCACCGCCAGTCGGCGCCAGCCGGCGGCGCCAAACGTCCACAGTTCCTTGCCATCGGGCGCAAAGCGCAGGGCTGCGGGCTTGGGCCGTTCGTCCGGGGGCGGCGCCTGCCAGGCGAGGCGTTTGCCCGACCGGCCGTCGAGGATTGCGATGTGGCCGGCCCCGTCGCTCGCCGCGAGCCAGCGGCCGTCTGCCGAAAAGGTCAACAGGCGGACCCAGCCGTCGAATCCGCCCGCAGCGGCCACCAACCGGCCCGACGCTGTGTCGTGCAGGCGCACCGTGTTGTCCCAACTGCCGGTCGCGGCGCGCTGGCCGTCGGGACCGAGCGCCACGGCCACCACACAGTCGGTATGCCCGGTGAAGGTCTGGATGGACCGTCCCGTCGCCGGATCCCACAGCCGCGCCGTCTGGTCCCAACTTCCGGTCAAGACCCGCGAGCCACTGGCGTCGAACGCGACCGCCGGGGCCGGCTGGCGGTGGCCGGCGAGTGTGCGCAGTTCCTGACCGGCTTGCACGTCCCACAGCCGCAGGGTGCTGTCGCCAGCGACCGAGGCGAGTCGGGCCCCGTCGGGGTGGAAGGCCACAGCCTCGATGTGGCCGGTGTGGCCGCTCTGCAAGACCAGTTGCGGGCGCTCGGCGGCGCTGGCCAGGGTCGGCGCGCACAGGCACGAGGCGACGAGCCCGGCCCAGCCCAGGCACATCCAGTTGCAAGAGGGTCCGCGGGGGTTGCGGGCGCGCCCGCGCGAAAGCGGTGTCATGGCTCCCACGCTGGGCCAGCGGTTGAAACGGCCCGGGCGGGCAGGATACCAGCGCGAGCGAAAGTGGCAATCGAAGGTGCAGGCGGGGGGTGAGGACCGCAAAATGGAGTCTGGCTCCGACGGGCGGAGGTCGCCGTCTTGCGAGGCCGCGGCCACGCCACGGCGCCCTGGCGGGCGAGACGGTAAATCGGACGGGGCCAGGGCCTGGGCCTGCGGCTGTCCGGCGCAGCCGGCTGACCGTGAGCGCTCTGCACGGTCGCAGTGTCCGTGGTGTTGGAGATGGACCGCAGCCGGGCGCCCGACTCCGAAGTTCCGCCCTTGCCATGCAGGATTGTGCCTCGCCTGGCTCTCAGGGTCAGCCGGCGCCGAATCCGCGATAGCGGTGGTCCCCGGCAATGGCGCCGGACAGGGACAGGAACAGGTACAGGGTCAGGACCTGACCGAATCCATCGTGCGAACGCCCACATCCGACACTGTCCCTGTGCCTGAGCCTGCACCTGTCCGGCGCAGCCGGCTGACCCTGAGCGCTCTGCACGGTCGCAGTGTCCGCGGTGTTGGAGATGGGCCGCAGCCGGGCGCCCGACTCCGAAGTTCCGCCCCTGCCATGCAGGATTGTGCCTCGCCTGGCTCTCAGGGTCAGCCGGCGCCGGTTTCACCCGGCCGCGCGTTCGCCGCACTACGGGGTTGGCTGGCCCCCATTTCAGGAACCACACCCTGTGCATCCCATCGCCGTGGCCATCGGCCCCGCCCTCCGCTATTCTTGCAGCGCCAAGCGGCCGCACCGCACCGAGGCCAACGTGATCCAGCACACCGCCGGCGTTGCCCGGCCCCTCCTCGCAGTGGTCCTCGCGCTCGCAGCCGCCGGCTGCAGCGAGCCCGCGTCCGGCGATGGCGCTAACGCCGGAACGGCCCAGGCCGACGGCACGGGCGGCCTCGCCTTCGACGGCGGCACCCTTCCAGTCGCCGACGGCGCGGCCGGCAGCAGCGACCTCGGAGCGACCGACGCCGCCAACTCCGCCAAGGTCTGTCCGGGCGGCGCCGGGTGCCCGTGTGACAAAGCCAGCGATTGCGACAACTCCAGCTGCATCGACACCCCGCAGGGCAGCCTGTGCGCGCAGAACTGCACCGACAACTGCCCTGAGGGCTTTGTGTGCAAGCTCAAGAAAGAGGCGGCGGACGTCGCGTCGATCTGCGTGCCCAAGTGGGGCCGGCTGTGCGATCCGTGCGACAAGTCGGGCGACTGCGACACGCTCGGCCCCGATTTCGCGTGCATCGCCTATGGCGCGGCGGGCAACTTTTGCGGCACGGCGTGTGCCAGTGCCGACGACTGCCCCACCGGATACGGCTGCGAGGCTGCGCAAAGCGCCGAAGGGGCCCAGTTCAAGGGCTGCGTCAAGCTGCCTTCGGCCGGCCAGGGCGGTTTGGGCACGTGCCCGTGCTCGCCACGCGCCATTGCCAAGAAGTTGCAGACGACGTGCTATCTCGCGGGCGCAGGCACCGCCAAGTGCCCCGGCAACCGTGCGTGCGGCTCCGGCGGCCTTGGTCCGTGCAGCGCCGAGGCGCCGGCCGCCGAGATCTGCGACGGCAAGGACAACGACTGCAACGGCAGCGCCGACGACGGCACCTGCAACGACAAGTCGAGCTGCACCACCGACAGTTGCGCCCCGTTTTCGCCGGAGGCTGGTTCGGACGGTTGCGTCCACACGTTCTTGCCCGAGGGCGCCGACTGTGACGCAGACGGCACGCCGTGCACCATGGGCGACGCCTGCCTGGCCGGCGTGTGCGTGCCCGGCAAGGCCAAGAACTGCGACGACGGCAACCCGTGCACCGTGGACACCTGCGACGTCAAGGCCGGCTGCCTGCACACGGCCGACAATGGCGCGCCATGCGACGACGGCGACGCATGCACCGCCAGCGACGTGTGCAGCGCAGACCAATGTCAGGGCAAGGCCAAGGCTTGCAAGCCTGCGGCGAGCCCGTGCCAGACCAGTGCCTGCGACCCCGCCAGCGGCCAGTGCGCAACCAAGGACAAGGCCGAGGGCAGCGCCTGCGACGACGGCAACGTGTGCACCATCGGCGATGTGTGCAAGGGCGGCGCGTGCGCAGCCGGTCCCAACAAGGACCCGTGCGACGACGGCAGCGCGTGCACCATCGACAGTTGCGACCCGTCGCAAGGTTGCCTGCACAAGGCCATCACCAAGCCGTGCGATGACGGCGACCCGTGCACCAGTGGCGAGGCCTGCAAGGAGGGCAAGTGCCAGGGTGGTGGCCCCACCGACTGCGACGACGGCGACGGCTGCACGATCGACGCGTGCACCAAGGTCAAAGGCTGCACCCACACCTTCGACGCCAGCGCCTGCAACTGCGTACCGACCGACCCCAAGACGTGCGACAAGCTCGACGACGGCAATCCGTGCAACGGCAGCATGGCGTGCCTGGTCAAGGGCACCGGCTTCGCCTGCCAGGTCGACCCCAAGACCGTGGTCCAATGCGATGCTGGCGCCGACAGCGCTTGCGAGAAGAACCAATGCGACCTCAAGAGCGGCAAGTGCGTGTTCACCAAGCTGGTCGACGGCAAGCCCTGTGACGCGGACGGCAGCGTCTGCACCCAAAACGACGCCTGCGCGGCTGGCCTGTGCGCCAAGGGCGAGGCCAAGGACTGCAACGACGGCAACCCCTGCACCACCGACAGTTGCGACCCCAAGACCGGGTGCGCCGCCGCCAACAACGCGGCCGCATGCGACGACGGCAAGGTCTGCACCGAGGCCGACGCGTGCAAGAACGGAGCGTGCCAGCCCGGCTTGCCCAAGGCGTGCAGCGACAACAACCCGTGCACGGACGACAGCTGCAGCGACGCCAAGGGGGGCTGCCAGCATGTCGCCAACGCGGCCGTGTGTGATGACAACAACGCCTGCACCAAGGGTGAGGGCTGCAAGGCCGGCGCGTGCGTGCCAACGGGACCGCCCGACTGCAACGATGCCAACCCGTGCACCACGGACAGTTGCGACCCCAAGGTCGGCTGCCAGAATGCCGCCAACACGGCCCCCTGCGACGACGGCAACGCCTGCACCGCCAACGACGCCTGCGCCGCCAAAGCGTGCCAACCCGGCAAAGCCAAGGGATGCGACGACGGGCAGAGCTGCACGGACGACAGTTGCGACCCCAAGGTCGGCTGCCAGAACGCCGCCAAGCCAGGTGCCTGCGACGACGGCAACGTGTGTACCAAGACCGACACTTGCCAGGCCGGCCAATGCGTGGGCACGGGCGGAATCGACTGCAACGACGGCAACGTCTGCACCGACGACAACTGCGACCCAAGCGGCACCGGCTGCACCCACACCGCCAACAGCAAACCGTGCGATGACGGGAACTTGTGCACCGATGACGACGCCTGTGCGGCCAAGGCCTGTGTCGCTGGCGGCGCCAAGGCGTGCACCGATGGCAATGCCTGTACCGACGACACCTGCAAGCCGGCGAGCGGTTGCGCGTTCGTCCACAACAGCGCCCCGTGCAACGATGGCAACGCGTGTACCACCGGCGATGCGTGCCAGGTCGGCCAGTGCGCCCCCGGTGCGCCAAAGGTGTGCACCGACGGCAACCCGTGCACCGCGGACAGTTGCAACCCCCAAGCCGGCTGCACGACCGCGCCAGTTGCGGGGCCCTGCGACGATGGCAACCCGTGCACGCTCAACGATCAGTGTGTGGGCGGCGGCTGCAGCGGCGGCACCCCCAAGGACTGCAGTGCCTGGGCCGATACCTGCAACAACGGCGTGTGCCAGGCCGGCAACTGCCAGAAGCAGCCCAAGTCTGGCTCGTGCAGCGACGGCGACCCGTGCACCGTCAACGACGCCTGCGCCAACGGCAGTTGCCAAGGCGGTGGACCCAAAGATTGCAGCGGTTTCGGCAATACCTGCAACTCCGGCGTATGCCAGGGCGGCAACTGCACCACCCAGCCCAAGAGCGGCAGTTGCGACGACGGCAACGGATGCACGGTCGGCGATTTCTGTAGCGGCGGGAGCTGCCAATCCGGCGGGCCCAAGGACTGCAGTTCATTGGCGGACGCCTGCAACACGGCCAGTTGCTCGGGAGGCGGTTGCGTCAAGAAAGCAAAGGCCGACGGCACCGCTTGTGGGGGCGCCAACAAGTGCGTGGGCGGGGTGTGCAAGGTCTATTCGACCTCGTGTACGGGCAAGTGCGGGACGCCCTACGACCAGTTCGCACCGTGCCAGTGCGACAGTGGCTGCACCGGCTATGGCGACTGCTGCACCGACTACCAGAGCAAGTGCGGCTGCGGCGACGGCAAATGTGCGGGCGGCGAGACGTGCGTCACCTGCGCCAAGGACTGCGGCGGCTTTACCTGCACCCCCAACGCTACCGACAAGCAGACCCAGGACTGCGGCAACTGCGGCACCCAGAGCCGGACGCGCACCTGCAGTTCGGGCTGCCAGTGGGGCGCTTGGGGCAGTTGGACGACCTGCAGCGGCAGTGGCCCGTGCGCCGCGGGCACCACCAAGTCGTGCAGCGACCCTTGCGCCATCGACACCTGCACCACAAGCTGCCAGTGGGGCGGGTGCAAGCTCAAGTCGGGCGCCGCGTGCCTGTGGAACCAGGGACTCACTGGCAAGTGCTGCGGCACCAAGCCGACCAAGTCGTGGGCGTTCTGCAACCCCAATACGTGCCAGTGGTATCCGTGTGCAGAGGTCACGCCCAAGGGGGCATACTGCCCGTCGACGTGGCCGTAGAGCGGCGCGCGGCGGCATGGCGAGCGGAATCGCCTTTGGTCGCCTTGAAGACAGCTTTCGTGTCAGCAACTCGACGGGCTGGTGGACCCTTGGGTGCAGCCGCCGACGGCCAGCCTGAACCGCCTGGAGCAGGCCGTGCGCGCGGGTGTCCACGCCGGCGGTCCGCTGCATGCCGCGTTTTGCAGCAACGAAATCACGGATCTGAACAAAGGGGGGGTCTGTCCGGCGCCGATACTGTTCGAGGCGTCGCCTTGGCGGCCACGATCGCGCCGCCCACTAGTACCGCTGTGTTTTCATGGATCTGAACAAAGGGGGGGTCTGTCCGGCGCCCACGCAAGGCGGTCGCCGAGGATTGTCCAACACCTGACGTGTCGTCGGGTCCACCGCCGCCTCGCGCGGCACGCGAGCCAACCCCATGCGCACCCTTTCACCTATCGTCGCCGTGCTGCTGGCCAGCAGTTGTGCCACCTCTGGAAGCGGCGGAAGCACGGCCACTGCCACCATCGACGTCCACGTGGCCGCGTCCGAGACCACGGGCGCCGCCGAAACTGCCAGCGCCGATGCACCGGTCAGCACAGACGCCGCATCACCCGAAATCGCCGCAGCGGCCGACACCACCCGCGCGCCCGAGGACGCGGCCCCGCCCGAGCCGTGCGCACAGCAGGTCGGCAAGGTCCTGTGCAACCTCGAAGGCCAGGGCTACATCCGCGACGAGACCACCGGCCTCGCGACGGAAGCGCCGTACTTGCCGAGCTTCGTGCTCGCCGAAGCGATAGCCAAGACCACCCAGAAGTACGCGATCGTGATGCTCGGAGCCTGGTGGTGCGGCAAGTGCCGCGCCGCCACTGGGCTCGTGGTCTCCAAGCTTGGCCAGTACGGGAAGAAAGCCGCATTCATCAACCTGCTGGTCGAGGGCGACACCCCGAGCAAACCGGCGACCAAATCGAACCTGCAAACTTGGGCCTCGCAGCTCAAGGTGCCTTTCACGATCGGCTGCGATATGCCGGACACGCCGTTTGCGCTCAAGAAAGAACTCGGCCCGCGGGAGACGGCCTACATCTTGGAGCGGGCGACGATGAAGGTGCTGTACAAGGGACCCAACGTCGCCAGCGCGCTCAAGGAGTTGGACGGGCTGCCCGAATGAGCGCCAGGGAGACGAGGTAAATCGTGAAGTATTTCATCGGACTTCTGTGCATTGCGTGGGTCCTGGCGCCCGTTATCGCCTGGGGCCAGTGCACGACCTGAGCAGCCTCGGCGCTCCCGGCGGGAGATGCGGACATCGGCCGTGTGATGCAGGGCGGTGCGCTGAGCGGCCTACGGGTGCGCGCAGGCTTGATGGCCGGCGTATCCCTGTCGGATCAGGTGTTTGCCCAGCAAGAAGAGTTGCCTGCTGCCGACGTCGGCCATTTTCGCCAGCAGGCGTGGCTGCTGGCTTTGCAGGCGGGTGCGGATGGGCCGGTTGGCTTTGGCGCGTCGCTGATGCTGCCGGCTGGCCGGATTGCCACGACATCGGATTCCGGCAACGTAGGCGACAGCGGCCTTGGCGATGCGGAGCTGAGGCTGCGTCAGGACGTGACGGCGCTTGCCGGCCTGCGGGACTCCTGGCCGCGACTGAGCATGACGCTCGGGGTGGTCGCGCCCAGCGGGGCCTATGTCTCGCGCAAGGAGCTGGTGGCGTCTGCCGGCGGCCTCGGCCAGACGATGTCCCTCGGTCGCGATGCTTGGTGGTCCATCGGCGAGATGGAGCTGGCGGGGCGCATCGGGGCGCGCCTCGGATTCCTGGCGGCGGTGTACGGGCGCTTGGCGGTCAGCGACGCGCGCGACGGCTTTGGCTGGGCGACCGAGGTACGCTCCGCCGGCGGGCTGACTGCCCAGTTGCTCGCAGGCCGGTTGATTGCGGCCGCCAACGTCGAGCACCAGTGGCGCGGGATCAGCACGGAGGTGGACTTCCTCGGCGAGCGGGTGCCGGCGGTCAACACCGGGGGCCGCTGGCTCGATGCGGTGCCCATGCTTCGCGTCCAGGCGACCGATGGACTGGCGGTGACTGCGAGCGCCAGGTTTCCGTTATGGCGAGCCGTAGAGGGCGTGCAGGCCGTGCAGCGCCTGACAGTGATCGTGGGCTTGCAGGGCACCTGGCAACCAGCCGCACCCGCCGCGGTGCTCAGACCGGCGCCCTCCGCGGACCATTGGTCGGTCACGCCTTTGCTGGTACCCGGCAAGATCACGGTGGTCGACTATTGGGCCGTCTGGTGCGGCGCGTGCGCACAGCTCGAGCGGGACCTCGCTGGCTTTGCGGCTGGTCGGTCCGACGTGGCGGTCGTGCGCGTCGATGTCGGAGAATGGACTGCGGCGCAGTTTGACGTGCGCCTGGGCGGCGCAGGATCGCTTCCGGTGGTCGAGGTGTATGACGCGGGTGGCCTCCTGCTCGCCCGGCTGCTCGGCGACGACGCACGGGGGTTCGCGGCGGCCGTCCCGGCCGGCCCAAGGTGAGTGGAACAAAGGGGGGCTTTGTTCAGAGCCATGTTTTCATTCGAGCTATTTTCACAAGACCCACTGAAACTCGACCGTCGGTCGCCACGCCCACGAGCGGCGCTGCACTGTTGCATTGCGGTCATATGGGCGCTTCAGTCCGTCGCTTGCTCGG
Source organism: Deltaproteobacteria bacterium (assembly GCA_016875335.1). GTDB lineage: Bacteria > Myxococcota_A > UBA9042 > UBA9042 > UBA9042 > SXRM01. Next base: position 12,454 of record VGRO01000020.1, read on the forward strand.
CCCCCGCGACGAGCGCGCCGGCTGATGAATTCGCGGGGGCCGTCGCCGATTCAGCCCCAATCGACAGCGCCCAGGAGGCGAAGGCGAGCACAGCGCTACCCGATGCGGCGAAAAAGGCGGAAGTGTCGCTCGCTGGCGCGCCCACCGAGGGCGACGACTTGCGCGCCATGGAGTACGTCGCCATCGCACGAAAGGGGTCGCTGGGTTCGGTGGGCACGACGTTTCCGAAGAGCGCCAACGCCCTTTGGCCCGGATACCACCTGCACGACTTGCCGGTCGTGCTCGTGCCTACCACCGTGTCCGGCAAGCCAATGCGGGCGTATCTGCTGGGGTATCCATTCCTGCCGGCTGGCGCAGTCGCCGTCGATGGCCATCCGGAAGCCGCGCGGTACGACCCTGCCATCGCGGAACTTGACAGCGACGAGGCCGCCAAGATTGTCGGATTCGATGCGATGACCGTGCGCTATGTACGGGCAGACCTCGACTTGCCGGACCGCTTCGTTGCGATCGCAGGCGGCCAGGCGATGTCCAGGCTCATGCACTACGAAGCAGCCTGGGATCCACCCGGGGCGTGCGGCGCCAACAAGTACCCGCGCGGTGTGGAGACTTTGGCGTTGTGGTTTCTCGAATGTGCGGTGCTGGCGGAGGCGCTGACCGCCACCGAATCCGTGGTCCTTGAGGCCCGCCTGCGGGAAATCTACGCAATTCGCTCAGCCTACGGAGCTCAGAACGACATGCTCCGGCGCATGAACGATCACTACGACAACGCGTTCGCCCCGGTCGAGCTGGTCGGCTTGCGCGTGCTGCGCAACGCGGGCCGGATGGACTCTGCCGGCTTCGTCGCGCAACTCAAGTCGTGGGCCGACGCGCCGATGACCGTCCCTGTTGAGGAGTTTGATGCCCGATTCGTCAACGATGGAACGGTTCGTGCCGTGGCCCTGGAACTTGCCTACCGACTGGGATGGAACCTATCGCCGGTGTACGAGAAGGCCGGAAGTGCGGTCGCATTGGTGCCCGGCGCAACAGGAGGCGAGCCGCCCCCGCAGTTGGTGACGCTTGCCAAGGCCAGACACGACTGGGCAAAGTTGGTCCAGCGGGCACAGTCCCTTGTGCTCCCTCCCGACGAGTTGCCGCCGTGAAGGGGGGCTTCGTTCAACTGCATGATCACATTGAATCCTCCATTGCGCAGCGGGATCTGAACTAGTAGGCGAAGCCCCAAATTCGCGCCGGGATACGGGCCGTAATGCCGCAACAAATCCTCAATCGGTTTCGCCTACTAGGAGCCAGTCGGTGAAACGCCAGAATCGCGAGATTCTGGCCGACAGGCTCCGTGCTGCTTGTTTCGTGAAGGGGGCTCGCAGCCCCCTCGCGGGCTCATGCGCGCTCACCCCCGCGGCCGGCCGCAGCCGCGGCCGGAAGTACCTCAGCCCTGTTGCGCGCCGGAACCCGGCGCGAATTTCGGGCCTGAGGTACTAGGGTAGGGTCTGCGATCGGTACCGGGGCTCGTCGGCGCGGGGTCTGCGCGCACCACTGCCAGAACCCTGGCACCGCCCGACCCTTGCCCGACCATCCCCGGCGCCATACCCGCCGCCCCCCTTGAACTGGGAGGCCAACATGCCACATCGAAAACGGGTTCTGCCGCCCGGCCGATCCGTCCGCATCCTCGGAATGGCGGGCTGCTGTGTCCTGTTTGCAGCGTGCTCCACCGGGACCACTGGCGCAACGGGCGTCGGTGCGGCAACCGCCGACGCCGCCGCGGGGGTCGACGAAGGGCCTGTCGCAAAGAGCGAGGTCGCGCGGTACGCTGAGGTCGCCGACGTCGGCGATGGAATGGTGGCGTCCGACGCAGGCCAAGCTGGAGATGCGCTCGCGGCAGACTTGCCGACCTTCGTGCCCAAGGACGTCGCGGCCGACGCACACGAGCCCGAAGTGCCGGATGTGGCGGACACCAGTGCCGCCGAATTGCCGGTTGCAGATGCGCCCATGCCTGGCACGGACGCACCGCAAGCAGCTGACACCGCCCTCGCTGCGCCGTGGCAGGCGCTGGACAACGTCTCGCTGGTCATCATCGCGGGCGACTCGGTGGCGGCGGGCTTCAACGCATCGTCGGGCAATGGCACAGGCGGCCAGGGCTACGCCAAGATGGTCTACAAGAACCACGCTGCGTGGCCAAACTACACCGGGCACGACGTCGTGAGCACGCATCCAAAGGCGGTGCTCGTCTCTGTCGCCAAGAGCGGGGCACAGAGTGGCGAGGCGCTGTCGCTGATCAAGGGTGCCATCGGGGCGAGCTTGCCGAAAAGTGTCAATGGCGACGTACTCTTGCTCATCAACGTCGGAGGCAACGACTTCAACGACAGTCCGACGACCATGATCTCGTCAGCCAAAACGGCGACCATGGTGCAGGCGCTGCGCAAGAACGTCGCGGACATGGTGCAGTTGGTACGCAAGCAGTACGAGGCCCTGCCAGCCAAGCGCGTGATGGCAGTGGTCAACGGCGTGCACGACCCGACCGACGGCAAGGGTACGGTGCCGCCCAACTATACGGCCGGCTTCTGCAAGGCGCTAAACAACCCCGCCTTGCCCATGGTCAAGGACACGGTGCTCGCCAACCTGGGAACGGTCAATGCAGGCCTCAAGGCCGAGGCGTTCGCGCAAGGCGCGGAATTCGTTGACCTGCAGGCGGCCTTCCAAGGCCACGGCGTGAACTCAGGCAGCGCGTCCTGGATCGACAAGGACTGCGTGCACCCGACGAACCCGGGGCACGACCTGATTCGCCGCAAGGTCTGGCTGGCTCTGACCGGCAAGGAGTACTGAGCCACTGAGGACGGTCGCTCGCCGGTGGCTCGAAGGCGGCGTTTGCAGCAGGGCCCGCGCGGTCGGGGCCAGGCTCCCGATCAGTAGTGGGTCACGACCAGCATCACCTTCTGGGTTGCACCAGACTGGTTGATGAGGCTGACGACGCCTGAGCCGTTGTTTTGGAGCGAAAACTTGTTGGTCCCGATCAAATCGAGGCCCGTGGTGCCAGCGGTAGCGAAACTCGGCGTGGTCGTTCCGGTCGCCGCCTGAACCGAGTCTACGACGATGCGGCCGTTGCCGCCGTTGCCGCCGTCGCCGCCGTAGCCGTTGACCTTGTCGGACTTTCCGCCGGCCCCGCCAACAGCACTTACCTTGCCGGCGATCGAGACTGTCGAGGCCCGCAGCCAGATGGAACCGCCGGAGCCGCCGCCACCGGCGCCGCCGTCACGGTCGTTGACGACATCGCCGCCCTTGCCGCCATCGGCCACGATCTGACCCTTGGCGCCGACCAGCACTTTGCTGGCGACGATGAGCACTGCGCCACCGCCACCGCCGCCACCGCTGCCCGCAGAATTCGCGGCGCTGCCGTAGCCGCCCGATCCGCCGCCAGAACCAGGTTCCAGGCCATTGCTCAGCTTGGCGTCGCCGTAGGTGCCGCCGCCGCCGCCGGGCGTGCCGCAACTGTTGCCAGTGGTCGTGCCCGACTGCCCCGAAGTTGCATGTCCAGCGCCGCCACCGCCTGCGCCGTAGCCTGCCGCACAGCCGCCGCCACCGCCCCCCGGACCAAGGCCGCTATTGGAGCCGCCACCGCCAGGCCCCAAGCCGCCAGCGGCGCCACCGGCGGTTCCGGCACCAGGAGGTGCATCGGGGCAGCAAGCATTGACACTGGGCGCGTCGCCGCCACCGAGGTGCAGCGTGCCGTCGACGACAGCGGTGCCTTGTACCTTGATCTGCAAGGGCGTACTGCCGGTGACCGTGACCGTCACGCCTTCCTTGATGGTGAACGACTTGAACTCATAGGTCCCGCCCGCCAGGTTGGCGTTGCCGGTTGCGTTGTAGTCGCCATCCTTGCCGGTGCCGCACGCCGGGCACCCGCCCGTGGACGATGCCCCGGTGTTGGCCTCGATCCAGGTGTTGAGCGACTTGTCCCACAGCCAACCCTGCGCCACCAGCGGCGCGCCGCCGTTGGTCTTGACCGTCAGTGATTTGCCGTCGGCGAGCGCGTCGTCGACAGCCGAGCGCATGCGGGTGTAGGGCATGGCATCCGGGCCGACCAGGTCGCTTTTGACCTGCATCTTGCCCTGGGCCTTGTACTGCACGCGCACCGCAAAGCTCTTGAAGATTCCGTCCTTGCCATTGGAGTTGGCCATCTTGACCTTGTCGCGCACGATCAGCATCCAAGTACCCTTGGGGTCCTTGCCTTTCCAGCCGTCGAGCGAACCTTCGGCGATCGGCGTTTTGGTCGGAAACGTGGTCTTGAGCGACGTGCCGGTCACGCCGCCATTGTAGAGCGTCAGCAGGTTGCCGGCGGGGTCGGTGGCCTCAATCTTGAGCTGCGACACATCGCTGTTGTCGATGTCCACGTCGATTTCGACCAGCTCGGTGCTGCCGAGCGCCGGAACGGTCAGTTCGCCAGACACGTAGAACGCAGGCTGCCCGTCGAGCAATTCGGCGCCAACCTGTTGCACGAACGGCTGATTGATGGTGCTCGAGAACAGGGTCGCCACCAACGGGTCGACGCCGGAGACGCAATCGAGGCTGCCGTCGGCCTTGAGGCCCTTGACCACGAGGCCACTGCCACAGCCGGCGCCGACCTTGGCGAGCACGGGGACGTCCTTGAGGTCTCCGAATGCCCCGGTTTTGGCCACGTCGGCCAATGCTGCAGTCTTTGCGTACAACGAGAGGTCGGCGGCCTTTGCATAGGCCGTGAGGTCGGGGACTCCCTTCAAGTCCGCGTAGTTACCCGATTTTCCAACCACGGCAAGATCCGCGGACTTGGCGTAGGGCTGCAAGACGTTGGGGCTGAGAGCCGCCGCGGTGATGCACCCGCTGCAGTCCAGCCCTTCCGCGAGCAGAGCCCGGGCGGCGTAGAGCACGCTGTGGATCTTGGCGCGCGGCATCTCCGGGTCGCCGCCGATCTGCAAGCCGAGCCAGGGCTTCTGGCCGCCGAGCTTGGCAAGGTCGAGCGGTGTCTTGGCGCCCAAAGCCCACTGCCACTGACCGGCCTTGACGTTGAGTGCCACCGGCCCTTCGCTCCACAGCGCTGTGGCCGCGGTTTCGTCGGCGTACACCGCAAACGTGGCGTTGTAGATGCCGTCGGCGACCGGGCCGCTGCCCGATTGCAAAACGCCCTCGACCAGCGACGTGCCCGGCGCCGCGTGGACTGGCGCAGCGAGCGAGCATGCGGCAGCGATGGCTCCCAGGATACGACCGGATCTGGATCTTTGCATGATTCCCTTGGAAATCCCGGCGTCCCGCCGATGGGGAATCCAGCATGCGGTATCGGGTGAAGGTGTGCAAGGCCGTTGAGGACGCCGTCGGCCCGCCGAGAGCGCCTACGCGACGCGCAGGACGTACCGGCCCCCCGTGCCCACCATCGCCTCGACATCGGCGATTTCCTTGACGCACTGCGCCGTCAGCACCTCAGGCGCGCCGTCGGTGACCAGCACGTCGTCTTCGATGCGCACGCCGATGCCGCGGTAGGCCTGGGGCACTTTTTCGTCGTCGGCCGCGAAATACAGCCCGGGCTCCACGGTCAGGACCATGCCCGGCGCCAACGTGCGGGCTCGATTGGGTTTGCCGGTCTCAGGCGCGCTGCCTGGGTCGTGGTAGCGACCGGTGTCGTGCACGTCCATGCCCAGCCAGTGCGAGGTTCGGTGCATGTACCAAGCCTTGTAGGCCTCGTCCTGGACCAGTTGACCGACGTCGTCGCCCTGCAGCACGCCCAGGCGCACCAGTCCCGCGGTCAACACCCGAAGGGCGCAGTCGTGGACATCGGCGACCGTCTGCCCCGGCCGGCACAGTTCGATAGCCCGCTTCTCCGCATCGAGCACGATTTCGTACACGGCGCGTTGGGCAGCGGAAAACTGTCCATCGACCGGAAAGGTGCGGGTGACGTCTGCTGTGACGTAGCCAAACTCCGCGCCCGCGTCGATGAGCACGAGGTCGCCGGGGCGCACCGTGGCGTTGTTCTCGCGATAATGCAGGATGGTGGCGTTGTCGCCGCGCGCGACGATGCTGCCGTAGCCCACGCGGTCCGAACCGGAAGCCCGGAACACGTATTCAACAGCGGCCTGCAACTGCCGTTCGTTGGAGCCCGGCGCGCAGAGCCGCATGGCTTCGTGGTGCGCCTCGCTGGTGATGGCTGCCGCCCTGCGCAGATGATCCAACTCCTGCGCGGACTTGTGCAGGCGCTGCTCGCTCAGGACCAGCGCCAGGTCGGTGAAGTGGTCGGGGCCGTCGAGGTACAGGCGCGGCTGTGTGCGGTGCTTGCGGGCAGCCTTGAGGATTCGCCCGTCGAACACCGGGTCGCGACCGAGCGCCCAGGCCACCTGGCGCGCCCCCGCACACAGCTTGGAGAATTCCTCGTCGAAAAGTCCGACGTCGAACGCCTGAGCGACTCCGATCCACTGCGCGGCGCGCTCGACGCCGGCACGGCGCCCGTTCCAGGTCTCCATGGTGGGGTCGCGCGGCCGCACGAACACGACGGCGTCGCCCTCGGCGCGGCCCGGCACGAGCACGAGGATGCACTCGGGTTCATCGAAGCCGGTCAGGTACCAGAAATCGCTGTCCTGGCGCCACTCGTGCTCGACGTCGTGGTTGCGCAGGGCGTGGCGGGCACTTTGCACGGCCAGGACAGTGCCCACGCCGTAGGCCTCGGCCAGCCGTTGGCGCCGCGCGCGGAAGACTTCGATATCCATGGATTTCCTTGAGATCGCGGTGTGGCTATTCGCCCAGGTACGCGGCCTGCACGCGCGGGTCGGCCAACAACTGGGCCCCACTGCCCTGCATGGTCACACTGCCGGTTTCGAGCACGTAGCCGCGGTGCGCGTGCTTGAGCGCCATGCGGGCATTCTGCTCGACCAGCAACACGGTGGTCCCTTGCTGGTTGAGCGCCACCACCACCTTGAAGATGGTCTCGACGATGAGCGGCGCGAGACCCAGGGAAGGTTCGTCGAGCAGCAGCAACCGCGGCCGCGCCATCAACGCCCGACCGACCGCCAGCATCTGCTGCTCGCCGCCGGACAGCGTGCCGGCCAACTGGGTCTTGCGCTGGCCGAGCACCGGAAACAGGTCGTATACGCGCTGGAAATCCGCAGCGATGCCGTCCTTGTCGCTGCGGATGTAGGCACCGAGGTCCAGGTTCTCGGCGACGGTCAGCCGCGGAAACACCCTGCGGCCCTCGGGGCAGTGCGCGATGCCCAGCCGCACGATGTCGTGGGCCGGTACCGGGCCGAGGTCCTTGCCCTCGAAGGTGACGCGACCAGTCCTGGGCTTGTGCAACCCGCTGATGCAGGCGAGCGTGGTGGTCTTGCCAGCGCCGTTCGCACCGATAAGCGTAACGATCTCGCCAGCGTCGACCTGCAGTGACACGTCGTGCAAGGCGGCGATGGCGCCGTAGTGGGCGCTGACGGAGTCGACGACCAGCATCTAGCCGTGCGCCTCCGCGTCCTCGGTGCCAAGGTACGCCTCGATGACTTTGGGATTGCTACGGATTTCCTCGGGCGTGCCATGGGCGATGGGCGTGCCATGAACCAGGACGGTGATGTGGTCGCTGATTCCCATCACCACCCGCATGTGGTGTTCGATGAGCAGGACGGTGCGCCCGTCATCGCGAATCCTGCGGATGAGGTGCATGAGTTCCACGGATTCTGCGGGGTTCATGCCCGCGGCCGGTTCGTCGAGCAGCAAGAGCGTCGGCCGCGTCGCCAGCGCGCGGGCAATCTCCAGCCGCCGCTGTTCGCCGTAGGGCAGGTTCTTGGCGAGGTCGCCAGCGCGCGCATCCAGGCCGACGAAGCGCAATAGTTCCATGGCCTCTTGCCGTGCCACGGCCTCGACGACCCGACCGGCGGAGCTGAGCGCCTTGTTGCGGAAGATGCGCACCATCCAGGCGAGCGCCGCCAGCACGAAGACCGCCAGCAAGACGGTCGGCGCCCCCTGGTCGTCCACGCCGTCGCCGGTGAACCAGCCCAATCCGGTCAGTGCGCCAACGGCCGCAAGTGGCAGCGCAAAGTCGAGTGCCCCGCGCCGCGGCACCTTGCCGGCCAGAGCGGCGTTGGCGGTTGCGCCGCGACCGACGCTACCCAGGTGCAGGTGGCGGTCCATGCCGACAAGCACGTTCTCGATCACGGTCATGTGGTGGAAAAGCCGGATGTTCTGAAAGGTGCGCGCCACGCCCTGCAACGCAACGCGCTGCGGACTGCGCCGGTTGCGGTACCACATGGCCCGCGCGCCGAGCACGCCGACGGCGAGTCCGCCCAGGGCCGCGAGCCAGCGCAGCCAGAGGGCCTTTTGGGTCGCGGCGTCAGCGCGCTGGCCAGCCAACTGGTTGCGCTGGTGCTCGGCCGCGCTGCGGTCTGCGTGTGATCCGCGCACCTGCAGGCCGTCGAACGACACGACGGAGAACTTTGAGAACCGCGCCTCGACGCGCGGCTCTGCGCCCAGGTACCGCCAGCCGTCGACGAGGGCGCCGGTCAGCGTGAACTCCCAAGGGTTGTGCGCCTTGACGACCGCAGCCCAAAGGCCGTCGACGTTGGCGACGCTGACCAGGGCAAGGGCGGCGACCAACAGACCGGCGGCAGCCCATCCGGCATACACCCGCGCAGTCAGCGGTGCTCGCACGTCGCGGCCGTGCAGCCACACCTCGCCACTGGTCGGTTCGTAGATGCCGGTAATTGCGTTGAAAAGGCTGGTTTTGCCCGCCCCGTTGGGTCCGATGACCGCGGCAATCTCGCCCGGCCGCACCTGCAAATCCACGCTGTTGACGGCCACCAGTCCGCCAAAGCGCAGGGTCAGTTTGCGGACGTCGAGCAGCGGTGCGCTCATGACGGCTCCACCGCGGCGGTCGACCCTGCCGGTGGTTCGTGCAGTTCTTGCGCCACGCGCCGCGCCGGAAACAGACCTTCGGGCCGATAGCGCATCATCGCAATCAGCGCCGACCCAAACACGAACCAGCGCCACGCGCTGTACTTGGCCAGCGGGTGCTGGGCGTCTCCGGCGAGAGCTGCGATGGCCTTGTCGAGCAGCGGCGACAAGACGTTGTCAAAGCCGATCAGCAGGGCGGCCCCCAAGAGCGCCCCGCGCAGGCTGCCGAGGCCCCCCAAGATGAGGCAGCACAAGACCATGATGGCATTATTGAAATCGTAGTTCGTCGGATCGGCGGTGGTGGTCAGGTTGGTGGCATAGAGCGCACCGGCCAACCCGGCCAGTGCCGCGCCACCCGCGAACGCCGCCAGCTTGATGCGTCCGGGATCCAGGCCCATGCACGCCGCCGCCAGCTCGTCTTCGCGCAGCGCCACGAACGCCCGGCCGATTCGCGTGCGTTCGAGCACGTGCAGCAGGACCACCGCCGCGACCAGGAGCAGCAGCGCCACGTAGTACATGACCAGCAGCCGCGCCTCGTTGTCGTCGCCGGCCCCGGCCAGCTCGCGCACGAATCCGGGCACCCACACCTCGGCGACCGGGTTGAGGCCGCGCGGGCCGTCGGTGATGCTCTCCAGGTTCACCAGCACAGTGCGCAGCACCTCGCCAAACCCCAAGGTCACGATGGCGAGGTAGTCGCCGCGCAACCGCAGGGTGGGCGCACCGATGAACAGGCCAGCCAGGGCCGCGACCGCTGGCGCCGCCAGCAGGGCACCCCAGAACCCAAAGTGGAACGGATACTTGTCGACCGTGACAACCCCGGTAGTCATGGCGCCAATGCCGAAAAACGCCGCAACGCCCAGTTGCAGCAGCCCGGCGTAACCGACCTGCACGTTGAGGGCGACGACCAGCAGGCCGTAGATGAAGATGGTCACCAGGCGCTGATCGAGGTGCACGGAGAGATCCGCGGCGTCGGCCGCCAGGTCCACAAACGGCACGAGCGGGTACAGCACCGCGAAAAGCAGCAGCCCCGCCTCGAGCGACAGCCATTTGCGCCAGGAGCCCGCGACGGTCATCGCCTACACCTTCTCGCGCGCAGTGCTGCCGAGCAGGCCCGCCGGCCGGAACACCAAGATGAGGATCAGGATCCCGAAGAGCACCGCTGGCTGCCACTGCGCGCCAATGAACTGGTCCGACAGCGCGCGCACCAGCCCGAGCAACAGCCCGCCCAGCACCGCACCCGGGATGTTGCCGATGCCGCCGACCACGGCCGCGGTGAAGGCATACAGGCCGTTCTGGTAGCCCATCTGGTAGTAGACGGTGTTGATGTAGAGTGCGTACACAACGGCCGCAAACCCGGCAAGGCCGCCTCCGATGAGGAAGGTGGCGCCAATCACCGCATCGACGTCGATGCCCATCAGCCGCGCCGTCTGCGGGTCCTGTGCGGTGGCGCGCATCGCCTTGCCAAGTTTGGTGCGCGTCACCAAAACGTACAGCCCGGCCATCACCGTCAGCGACGCGGCAATGACCAGCACGTCCTTGACCTGCAGCGTCAGGCTGCTGCCGCCGAGCAGGTTGGTCGTGGGCAGGAGCGCCGGAAACGACTTGGGCGCCGCGGGCTGCCCGCCGCCACCAAACACCTCCATCTTGGCCGCTCCCCACACCAAACCCACATTTTGCAAGACGAAACTGACGCCGATCGCCGACACCAATGGCGCGAGCTTGGGGGCCTTGCGCAAAGGCTTGTATACCAAGCGATCCACCGACCAGTTGACGCCGGCGCCAAACACGGTCGTCAGCGCCACGATCGCCAACAGCACACCGGCCAACGTCGCGCCATCCAGGCCGGGCACGCCCCAGGCGCCCACCAGCGTCAGCGCGAAAAACGCCGACAGCATGAACACATCGCCGTGCGCGAAGTTGATGAACTCCAAGATCCCGTACACCATCGTGTACCCGAGCGCGACCAAGGCGAATACCATGCCATTGGTCAGGCCGAGCAGCAGTTGCTGGGCGATGGTCTCGAACACGCTGGGCTTTCCGGTCCGGGCTAGGGTGTGGCGGGCGACGCGGCTGGGGGCGCAGCGGCCGGCGTGGCGGTCGATGCAGGCGGCACCGCTTCCGGCGCACCGAGCATCATCGCGAACTCGAAGGCGCCGCCCCTGATCTCGCTTCCCGAAATCTGCACGAGGCTGGTGTCGCCGTTTTTGTCGAACGACCAATCGCCGAGCGCGCCGTCGGTCTGGTTGTAGGTCACCATGGCCGCGCGCAGAGCCTCGCGGTCCTTCTTGGCGACCTTGGCGAGCACCTCGAGCGCCGTCTTGGCCGCCACGTAGCCATACACCGCGTAGCCCTCGGGTTCGGCGTTGAAGCGCGCCCGATACGCCTTGACAAACTCGGCGCCCTTGCCGGTCAGCTTGTCGGGCGGCGCGCCGCCAAAGGTCACGTAGACCCGGCCGTTGACGTTTTCAGCCCCCGCGGCCTCGATGAACGCCTTCTCGTAACAGCCGTCGGGCACCATCAACTTGGCCGCCAAGCCGACAGCGACCATGTCCTTGGCCAGTTGCCCTGCATTGGTCTGGGTGGTGCCGCCGTAGAACACGAAATCGGGGTTGAGCGCCTTGATCTTGGTCATCAGCGACCGATATTCCTGCGCCTTGGGGTCCACGCCTTCGCGACCGAGCACTTGCACGCCTTTTTCCGGGGCCTTCTGCACCAGCACGTCGGCGATGCCCTTGCCGTAGAGTCCGCGGTCGTCGAGCACATACACCGACTTCGCGCCCAGTTTGGCCATCCACTCCGCTGCCGCCTGTCCCTGGATATCATCGGCCGGAACCACTCGAAAGTAGTTGGTCTTTCCGGTCGGCCGGTACACGCCCGGCTCGTTGGCCTCGCCCAGGCCCGGCTTGGTCAGACCCATGTAGGTATTGGCCGGCGAAACCATCACCAGATTCGCCTTGTTGAGCACGGGCATCGAGATCTTGGCCGCGCCCGAGTTGTAGGTGCCGATGTAGAACATCACGTCGCCGTCCTTGACGGCCTTGTCGGCGTTGGCGGCCTCGACCTCGGGGTCCCAGTCGCCCTTCTTGGCGCTGGCGTCGTCCCAGTCTTCGTATACGACCTCAAAGGGGCCAACCTTGCCCTGCACCTCGGCGATGGCCATCTTGATGCCGTTGACCGTGGTCGTGGTCTGGGCGTTGGCACTGCCGGTGCGCGGCAGGCTCGACACGATCTTGACGCGCCCGCCGCCCGCCGCAGGTGCCGCTTGCGCGCTGGGCTCGCCGCCAGGGGCATGCCTTGCGTTTGCCTCGTCGGTCTTTGGCTTGCGCCGTGCGCATGCCGCCAGGGCCACGCCGCCAGCGAGGACCAGGAAACCGCGCCTCGCCAACCGCGTGTCGTTGCCGCCGCCCTTGCCGTTGTCACCCGATGCCATCTGAACCCCCGCGAACCGCGCCGAAGGGTATGCGAGTTTTGCCGCCGCGACAACGCGATGACGGCGCCGGCTGTGCGTGCTACCGTGCCGGCCCTGCCTGGGTGCCGACCATGCCTGAACCGACCGATTCGCCGACCGATTTTGACGCCGCACTGCGCGCCCTGGCCAAGAACCGATTTGTCGAGCGCCTGTGGCAGCGGGACGGAACGCTGTTTGCGCACGCCGACGGCGACCTGGCCACGGCGCGCGCAGCCCGCGACGGCATGGGCTGGCTGTACGGAACCCAGGCCTTGCGCGACGCGGTGGACGGTCTGGCCGTGCTGGCGCGCGTGGTCGAGCGGCAGCGCTACGACCGCGTGGTCGTCGTGGCGCCAGCGCCGATCGCCGCATGGTGCGACGCCGTGGGCCGTCACCTCAAGGGCAAGCGCGGGTTGCCGCTGGTCGCGCTGTGGGGCACGCGCCCGGTCGATCTGGGCGCTGCGCTGGACGGCGGCCGTGCCAACAAGCCGCTCTGGGTCCTGGTCGCGACCGCGGATGCGCCCACGGACGCTTGTCGCGGATACGCCGCGCTGCGTTCGCACGGGGTTCGACCGGACGACTGCGTGGCCATTGCGCCTGCCGGCAGCGCGCTGCAGCGGCTTGCGGCTACCGAGGCGTTCCGCGACGTATTCCCGCTGCCCGCCGATGTCGGCGCCCGGTTTGCGGCGCTGTCGCTTGCGACCCTGGTGCCCGCCGCCCTGGCCGGGGTGGTGCTGCACGATGCGCTGGCCAGGGCAGAGGATCTGTTCGACCAAGGCCGCGACCCCGAACCCGCGCTGAACCCGGGCGTGCGCCTTGGCGCGTGGCTGTGGGCGATGGGGCACGAGCGCCGCCACTTGTGGCTGAGCTTCTCGAAGGATTGCCGGTGGTTTTCCACATGGGTCGCGCACATCGCGGCGGTTCCGGGCGCGCGGACCCTGTGGCCCGTGCCCGTTTCGCGCCTTGCCGCAGGGGCCGGTCAATGGGCCGAGCGTGCACCGCACGGGGCGCTCCTCGCGGTCAGCACGTTCGCGCACCCGGACGATCCGGTGGCCGAGGCGGCGCGCGCGGCCGGCGTGCCGGACGAGGCCTTCGTGTTGCCCGAAGTCTCCGACTGGTGGGCGGAGGCCGTCCGCTGGCAGTTTGCCATGGCAGCCTGGGGCCACCTCGATCGGTGCAACCCGTTTGCCGCGCAAGGCCAGGCTCGCGACGTCCTCGCAACGACGACGCCCACGGAAATGTCGCTCGCGTCGATGGCCGAGTTGCCCGACGCGCTGTCGGCTCAGTTGCACGGCCTGGGCGCGGGCGACCGTTTGGCGGTGTCCGTTGCGTGGCCTGCGACACCGGAAACGCAACAGCGGTTGCAGGCCCTCCTCGACGCCTTGGGGCGCGCGACACCGGCGGCCGTCGTCGTGACCGGCCTCGACCGGTGGCCGACCGCGACGGTGGGTCCGCTGGCCGCGGGCGCACAGGGGCTCGCGGTCGCTGTCCATGGCGAGGTCGAGGACGCCGCCGCCGTGGCTTGGCTTTCCGCCGCAGCGGCGCACGGTTGGCGCTGCACCCGCGGTTTTCTGGCGGGTCCGCCGCAGCCGGCGTAGACTGCCAGTGGCGTGAGCGCTCTGCGCGGTGGGCCAGACCATGACGGAATACCTCAACCTCGAAGCGCTCAACGGGCGCGCAATCCTGATGTTTTTCATCGCGATCGGCGCCGGCTACTTCGTGATCAAGGCCACCAAGCACTTGCTTTTTGGGCTGGTCTTCCTGGTCGGCGCGGTGTTCGGCGTCGGGCTGCTGACCGACGTCGTCACCATGGACAAGGTCAAGGCCGCCAAAAACGCCGTCATGAACAAGGCCAACGAGTCGTTCGAAGGCGCGAGCGAAAAGGCAAAGACGATCGGAGAGATGGGCCACTCGACGTCGGCTGGCACCGGCTCCGAGACCAACGAGCACTACAAGAAAAACATCGACACAAAGAAGAAGTAGTTCACCGCTGGCAGGTCGGGCACCGATACGTGGCGCGCTGGCCCAACGCAGTCCGGGCTACCCGGCTTTCGCTCGGCCCAAGACACCGGTGGCATGCGTCGCCCAGGCGGCCGTAGACGTCGAGGCGTTGCTGGCAGGCGACGAGACGATGGAGTCCATCCCTTTGGGCGCCTCACATCGCGCGGATCACTTGCAGCGCAAAGCGCGCACACTGCATCGCCCGCGCCATCATCTGCACATCGCGCGCATACTGCACGGCCGGCGGCGGACTCGCGGCGACCTCGGCCGCGCTTTTCCCTTCAGCGCGCAGCTTGTTCCAGGTGGAGGCGTGTTCGGTGCGTGCACGAGCATCGGAGTCGACACACCGCGCGAACCGCTGGTGCAGCCGCAGCCGGCTGTCGCGATCCGTGGCCTCGAACCCACCGGAAAGGTCCACACCAAACCCCTCGGCCAACGCAACCCAGCGGGCCTCGAGCGCCGCAGCCCGCACCGACAGCGCGTGCCACTCGACCGCCATCTCGTCGTGCAGCCGATACACCGGGACGCTGTCGTAGGCCTCGGCTGAACCGCCTTTGCCGGGCGAGGCGCGCAACAGCAGCTCAACGACCCGGTGGTAGTCGCGGGCCAGGCGCAGCTGAGCGTCATCGCGCAAGGCAGCGTTGCGCAAGGACTCTGAAAATACGTCCTTTTCGACCGGCTGGGTTGGCGGCAGCCCGGACGGATAGGGCAGGTCGCGCTGCGGGTGCGGCGGCGGCTGGGCCGGGCCGGGCTGCGCCCCCTGAGGCGCCGGGTAGGCGACGCCCGCGAAATCGTCCGTGTCGACCGGCGCCGGCAGCGTTTGCGGGGCCGAACACCGAAGCGCAACGAACGCAAAAGCACCTGCGGCGAGCCACCGGCCCGTGCGCACTGTCTGCGCAGGACCGACGACTCGCCGCAAGAGTGGGTTCGCTGACGTCAAGCGCAGCCGCCGGCCATCAGCAACAGCTTGACGCTACTGTGGAATGCGACCGTCGTTGCGGGTCGAACCGAACGGAGCTACCCAGGCGCTTTCGATCGCAGGCTTGCCGGCCGCGAACGCGCGCAGTTGGGCCCCGTCCCACACATACAACGTGCCGTCGGGTGCGAGGACCGGCGAGGGCCGGACGCCCGGATTGATCCACGTAGCGGGCTGCGCCATGAAGCCGGTCGCGAGCGAAACCTCGCCGGCGGACGAATCGTAGATGGCCAGACCGGTGACCTGGCCGTTCTTGTCCAACGCCGACAGGGCGCCATCGGTGGCGACAAAAAGCGTGCCGTCTTGCGCGACCACCGGACGGCCGGCCGGGTGGTGCTGGGTCTTGAACTTGTCGACTGGCGTGCCGGCAGAACCGCCCGGGGTCAGCAGCTTGCCGCCGTTGTAGCTGCTCTTGGTCGTGCCGAAACCGTTGTAGACCCAGTTCTTCTTGCCGGTCTCGACGTCGATGGCGTACAGTGGGTCGATGGGTTCGACTTTCTTCTCCCACACCGGGAAGTACACGGTGTCGCGGGTCACCGTCGGCGCGGCGGCCACGGTGCAATTGTTGCAGTCCGGGGAGAACGTCCACTTGACCTTGCCGTCGGCGTCGACGCGCTGCAACACGTGATCGCCGCCGGTCACCGCGTAGGTCTCACCCTTGGGGCCAGGCGCAAAGTCGACGTAGCCGGTCGTCGACGGCGCGGTCCACAGTACCTTGCCGTTGGCGTCCTCGGCGACGAGGTTCTTGTAGCGCGTGACCGTGGCGTTGTCGGTGTTGAACACCGGCTCGGACGGCATCAGGCCCGACAGGTAGCGGATCGATCCGTCGGGCAGCACGGCGGCCGGCGAAGCGCCCTTGCGGCTGCCGACGACTTGGCCCGTCTTGCGGTCGAGCACGAAGAGCGTCGACTGGTCGGTCCAGTCGGTGGTGGCGGCGTACACGTTGTCCTTGCCGACGCTGGCCGGGGTGCCCACCGGTGCGCCCGCGAGGTTCTGCTGCCAGCGCGCGTTGCCCATCGACTGGCCGTCGAGTGCCTTGACCTGAGCGCCGGACTGGCCACCGCCCATCAGGTACAGGTTGCCGCTCTCGTCGGCCGACGGCACGGTCAGGTCCTGGCCCGCGTTGCCCATCGGCGTCACGGCGCCAGACTTGCTGATGCGCAGCAACTGATCGCCGCGCGCCACGATGAGGCTGCCGTCTTGCACAGCGACCGGCGGCCATTCGATTGGCGTCGACGACATGTCGACCGTGTAGAGGCTGGCGCCGATTTCGCCGCAGACGCGCACACCGTCTGCGTCGCGGCACGCGTCTGCTGTGTTGTTGCAGCCGGCGGCCAACGCCAGGGCGCCCAGCGCCGCCAGCGCCGCGCTTGCCATCGGGTGGATCTTGGTGTTCATCGTCTGCTCCAGTGGGTCAGGGGTGAAGGACGTGTCGAAAGCAAGGATGCCGGGATACGCTGTCAATGCCCACCGTGCCTTGGTGGCCCGGCGGCGGTCGCAGGATCAAACGTCGCGGCCCGGACTCGATTCACGCCCAGGCGCGCTGCCACCGTAGCGGATGCCGGCCGCGGGCGCAAGGCGAATCGACGTCAGCGATTCTGTTTGCAGGACAGCCGATTACGTGCGCCCCCACCGCCGCAGCCGCGCAAGCCGCCCCGGAACGCCGGCCATGCCGACGGCGACCGCGACGAAGACGGCCACCGCGGCCGCGGGCACCGCGGCGATCGCCAGGCCGATCGCCCGCTCCACGGGTGCCGGGCAGGTCGTGCACAAGGACCGGACGGTCGAACCGGCCAGCGCCCAAGCACACAGGCCGCCGGCGCTGGCGGCGAGTGCCGCCTTGCCGAGCTCGCCTGCGTACGCGGCCAGGCGAAACCCCAATCGCCGCCACGCCAGCACGGCGAGCCCGGCGGCCTGCAACCACATGCCGACCGCGCCCGCAATGCACAGACCGACCAGCGCCCCGGAACCCGCGGCGCCGGCCCACGCGTACAGGGGCACTGCGGCGACCAAGATCGCGGTGGTCACCGCCATCGGCCGCCAGGTGTCGCCGGTCGCGTAGAACGCCCGCGCCAGCACCTGCTGGGCACCCCAAGCCGGGATCGCCCACGCCAACGGCCGCAGCGCTTCGGCGGTCCGCGCCGCGTCGTGTGGCGTGAAACGCCCGTACTGAAACAGGAACTCGACTACCGGCAGCGCCAGCGCCCACAAGACCGCCGCAGCGACCAGCGACAGGGCGGTCACTGCGGCCACGGCGCGCGTGAGCACCCGGGCCAATTCGTCGCGCTGCCCCTCCGCGTGCAAGCGGGCGAGGTAGCTGCCCGTCGCCTGGCCCGCCGCGCTGCCCAAGATGCCGATGGGCACCAGCATCACCCGGCGCGCCGTCATCAACCACGAGATCGCCCCGGCCTGCAGCGACGACCCGAAGTGCTTGACCAGCCACTCGTCCACCGTGGTCAGGCTGACGCCGATCATCAAGGGCGCCGCGACCCACAGAAAGCGGCGGATTTCGGGGTCCGCCGGTGCAAACTTGAATCGGAACCGCAGTGTGTGCCGCGCTGACCACACCGGCACGGCAAGGCCGCCCGCGAGTGCTCCCGCCAGCGCGCCCCACGAGAACCCTTCGATTTGGCCGACGCGGCCGCCGATCAGACCACCGACAAGGATGCCGGCGTTGTACAGCAAGGGCGTGAGCGCCATCGCCGCAAAGCGCTGGCGGGCCAACAGCGCCGCTTGGAACAGACCGCCGACCAGAAAGAACAACTGCGCGGGCAGGACGATGCGGGTCAGGTGCGCCGTCTGATCGCGTTTGGCCTGGTCGAACCCCGGGAACCACACGGCGACCAGTGCGTCGGCCGCCAGCCACGCCACGCCGACCAGCACCACCGCTGCGACCATCATCGCCGAGCACACCGTCGAGAACGCGCGATCGGCGTGCCCGGGGTCGCCCTCGCCGCGATCCTGGCGCGCGTAGAGTTCGGCCATGCGCGGCAGCAGCGACACCGACAGGGCGCCCCCGGCCAGCAGGTGGTTGATGAGGTCAGGTACGGTAAAACTGGCCTGGTACATGTCGGTCTGGCCGGTGGCCCCGAACTCAAAACCGATCAGCCAGTCGCGACCGTAGCCGAGGATGCGCGACAACAGCGTGCTCGCGGCGAGCAGCAACGCGGCGGCGCGAATGCCGGCGGCGGTCGAGAGGGCGGGCGGTGGCGACGGGTCGGGCATCGGGCGCAGGGTAGCGCCGGACGGTCCGCGCGCCAGATTTTTGACGGCCGGCCGCCGACGGCGTACACCGCGCCGCCATGGAACTGCTGCACGCCGTCATCCTGGGTCTGGTCGAAGGGCTGACCGAGTTCATCCCGGTGTCGTCGACCGGGCACCTGATCCTGGCCGGTGCGTGGCTGGGGCTCGACGCCGACCCTGCGCGCAAGGCCGCGGTGGATGCGTTCGACATCGTCATCCAGGCGGGCGCGCTCTTGGCGTGCATCTGGTACTACGCGCCACTTTTGATCCAGCGCGTTCAGGGCTTGCGCGGCGACGACCCGGTCGCGAAACAGCAAGGGCAGCGCCTGCTGGCGGGCCTCGCCGTCGCGTTCGTTCCGGTGGTGGTGGCGGGGCTGACATTGCGCAAGCCCATCAAGCGGTTGCTTTTCGGTCCGGCGCCGGTGGCGGTCGCGCTGGCGGTCGGCGGCGTGGCGATGATCGCAGTGGACTTGTGGCTCCAGCGATCGCGGACGCCGCGCGACGCAACGCTCGAAGAGCTGAGCCCGCGGACCGCGATCGTTGTTGGGCTTTTCCAGTGCCTGTCGCTGGTGCCAGGCACCTCGCGGTCGATGGCGACGATGGTCGGCGGTTTGCTGGCGGGTCTGGATCGCCGCGCTGCCGCGGACTTTGCCTTCCTGCTGGCCATCCCGGTGCTCGGTGCAGCGACCGCCTACGAGGCGATCAAAGAGTGGCGGGTCATCGTCGACGGCATCGGCCCTGAGGCGATCGCGGTCGGCCTTATCGCGTCGTTCCTGACCGGATGGGCGTCGATTGCGCTCTTCATCCGTGCGCTGGGCCGCATCGGCCTGTGGCCGTTTGGCGTGTACCGGTTGGTCGCCGCCCTGGTGGTGTGGCGGGTGCTGCTGTGACGCAAGCCCGGGTGTGCGTCGTGACCGCTGGCGGGACGCGCGAGCCCATCGATGAGGTGCGCGCCATCGCCAACACTGCCAGTGGCGCCCTGCCGTGTGCACTTGCGTTGCGCCTGGTCGCGGAAGGCTGGCGCGTCCACTACGTGTGCGGGCCAGGGGCGCAGCGACCTGATCGTGGGCAACTGGACGTGCCCCTGCAAGGCGCAACCTTTTCTTCCGTCCTTGCCCACGTGGAGCATCTGGTCCGTTCGCGGCTCGACGCCCTGGCCAGCGGCCGCATGGTCGTGCATCCGGTGGGCACCGCGGCCGAGGCGGGCGACGCGCTGGCCCGGCTGTGCCGCGAGCTGCAACCCGACGCGGTGGTGTGCGCCATGGCGGTGGCCGACTTCGCGCCGCGGCCGGTCGCCGGCAAGCTCATGTCGCGCAAGGATTCGCTCGGAGGCGGCGCTGACGGCACACCGGAATCGCTCACCCTCGAACTGGCCCCGACGGCCAAGGCCATCGACCGCGTCAAGCGCGAAGCGCCGCGCACCTGGTTGCTGGGGTTCAAGCTGCTTGCGGGCGCCGATCGCGAGACGTTGGTGCGGGCCGCCGCGCACCTTGCCCAGCGCAGCGGCGCCGATGCGGTGTTCGCCAACGACATCCGCGATCACCGGGCCGGGCTGCGCCGCGGTCTGGTCGTGGACCGGCAGGGCGCCGTGGTCGCAGAACTGCCTGGCGGTGCGGGGGACGACGGCTTGCGTGCCCTGGCGGACCAGTTGGGACGGTTTGTCGTCCAGCGCGCTGGCTGACCGCTACTTCTTCTGCGCAGCCTGGCGGGCCTCGGCCTTGCGCTCCTGCCCCAGGCGCTTGTCCAGCGCCACCAGGGCCCGCAGCAGGGCGCGCGCGAACTCGTCCTGAACTGCAGGGTCGAAAAGTTGCGGCCCCTCGACAGGATGGGTGATGTAGCCGAGTTCGAGCACCAGCGCCGGCATCTGCGCCTCCTTGAGGACGCCGAACGCCGCCTGGCGCACGCCGCGGAACCGCACCTTCTTGCGGCCCGCCTGCAGCGCGTCGCCGAGCGCGTAGGCAAAGGCCTGCGAGCGGGCGTGCGCGGCGGCGAGCGCCAGGTCGTTCTTGATGCCGCCGACCGACCACGGCTTGCCGGCATTCGGGGCCCCAGCGGCCGTGCCCTCTTCGCGCTCGACCAGTTGGCGGGAGGCCTCGGCGCTGGCGTCGGCGGCGAGAAAGAACACCTCCATGCCCGCCGCCTCGCCTTGATCGTGCGCGTTGGCATGGACGCTGACCAGGGCGTCGGCCTTCCAGTCGTTGGCGAGGCGCGGCCGCTGGCGCAGCTCCACGGCGTCGTCGCGCTCACGGGTCAGCAGCACTTGCACGTCGCAGTTCTGGCGCAACCAGTGGGCGATGCGCAACGACGCCGCCAACGTCAAGGCCTTCTCGCGGATTCCTCCGGTGCCGAGCGCGCCGAGGTTGTCGCCGCCATGGCCCGGGTCGAGGACGAACCGGCGCACATGGTTCAACTGCACGCGCGCAGGTTGCGACGGGGCCGGCGCGGCCCAGGCGACGATCGGCACGCCAACGAAAACCGCCAGTATGGCCAGCCAGTTGGACAATCGAACTCCCCGCGGTCCCGCCTGGGCGCGCAAAGTAGCAGGGCGGGAGCGGGCGTCAAATCCGCGTGGCCAAGGCTTGTGGGGCGTGGCACAATGCCGCCAGCGCACTGCGCGCGTGGGTCCGGCCGGCGATGATCGTCCACAAGCCTTCGATTCTCTTTGCGCTTTTGCTGTCGTGCGCCTGCAATGTCGACGGCTTGTTGCTGACCGAACTGTCGCGCGGCAACCACCGCCCGATGCCCGATCCGGCGCCGCAAACCGTGACGGGCGACGTCACCGGTGGCGAGGGCGCCAGCGTGGGGGTGCTCGGCGCCGACGGCAAGGCCCTGGCTGGGGTCCAGGCGACGGCGGCGTCCAAGGGCGTTTTCGCGCTCACACTGCCCGGCGACGTGGGGCTCGCCAACGCGCTGGTGTCGGCCCGATTGGGCGGCAAGCAGTGGCTGGCCCTGGTGCCGTCGCTGTCGCCGCAGTCCAGCGTCCTGGCCCCTCCGAGGCTGGTGCACATCGACGAGCTGAGCCCGGGGGCGCTGCACGTGGACGACGTGACCACAGCCATGGCGCTGCTGGTCGTCGCCAAGCTGCGTTCGATGGGCCAGGGTCTGCCGGGTGCGGCGGGCTCGGGTGTGACCGACACCCTCATCGAGCTGCACAAGAAGATCCTGGCCGCCGACGCCGATCCGGCGTTGTTGCAGGTCGTCGCGGCGGTCGCGCGCGTGCGCAGCCAGGCGCCGGCCTCGGGCGCAGCGACCGAGGGCAGTTGGGATCCGGGCGGCGCCGGGTCCTTGCTGCGGGCCGGTCTGGTGGCGGGCCACCCGATCGACCTCGACGGCGACGGTGCCGCTGATCCGACGACGGCCAAATTCGACGCGCTGATCGCGGCTGCGTTGGGCGCGTTCACTTTCAAGGCCTGCTACGTGCCGGACCGCATTCGCGTGGTGTTGCAGACACGGTTTGTCGCGTCCGGCGGCAAGAACGCCAACTGCGACGCCACCTTCGACCCGTACCTGTGGACCAGCAAGGCCGATGGCAAAGCGGTGTTCGTGACCGGCGGCATCCACAAGGATAGCCAGATGTGCCCAGGGGCCGCAGCGGCCACCTGCCTCACCCAGGCCCAGGTCGACACCGCCAACGCCGCGCTCGGCAACTGGATGCCAAACCAGGTGCGCATGTACGACGACGGCACCCACGGCGACGCCGCGGCGGGCGACGGCACCTGGACGTTGGCCCTGGAACTGCCCTACATCGAACCCGCCGAGGGCGTCCCGCCGGTGCGCATCGCCTACAAGTTCACCTACGGCAAGCCGGCGCAGGGCTGGACCGACAGCGAAGAATTCCCGGGCAATCAGCGCCTGCTCGAACTTGTGGACGTCAACGGCGACCGCATCGTGGCGCGCTTCGACCCATTTGCCGACGAGACCACCAACAAGGACAAGAAGAACGGCAACGACCAGGGCTGCGGCGAGGTCCACTGGGTCGGCCTGGACAAGAAGGGGTGCAGCCACGACGTGCGCGAGCGCAAGGTCGACCTCGACGGCGATTGCGTCATCGACGGCTGGCCGAACCCTGGCACCGCCGGGCCGCTGGCCATCCCGTGTCCAAAGGGGATGCCATGAAGCACTTTCTGTTTCTCGCGCTCGCACTGGCGTCCTGCGGCGAGCAGACCGCGACGGTAGCGGGTGGCGCTGGCGCTGCCGGTGCCACGTCGGACGCCTCAGGGGGCGCGCTGGGCGACGGCTGGCAGTTTCGCGCCGACGCCGCGCCGCCGAGCGATGCCTGGGTGTGGAGCGACGACGCCAAACGTTGGGTTGGCCCAGACATCGCTGCCGTTGGGGATGCCGCGCTCGGTGACAGCGCGGCCGATGCGGCCACGAGCGGCCTGCCCGACGGTGCAGTGGCGGTGGGCGACGGCGCCTATGCCTTGCCGGATGGCGCAGTCGTCCAGCCCGACGGCGCCCCCGTCGTCGCCGATGCCCTGGTCGCCACCGACAACGGCTCACCCGGCGACTCCGCGAGCCCCGGCCCCACGCCCGGCACGCTCGGCGGTTCGTGCGCGCCGCCCAAATCGTGCGAACCGGGGTTGACCTGTTTCGCGGCCGGCACGCCGCAGGCGTATTGCGGCAAGGTCGGGTGCCTGGGCAACGCAGAGTGCGCCTCGACCGCCAAAGAGCCGATGTGCTGCGTCAAATACGGCATCCAGTCGTACTGCACCAAACAGTACGGTCTCGCCACCACCTGTGGCACCCAAAACAAACCGGTCGGCGCCGATTGCAAGGCTGGCGGCCAGAGCGACTGCGACCCGGGCGGCGGCGCCTTCTGCCTGCAAACCCAGAGCGCCGCGCAGTGCGTGGCCGGGTGCAGCGCCAACAACCAGAACTGCCCGGCCGGCACCAAATGCGTGGTGTTCGAGAACGGCAACGGCGGCTGCATCCCCTACACCCCCGACAAGGCGGACGCGACCCCATGTGCCGGCAAGACCATCGGCGGCTGCGGCGCGGGGGCTTGGTGCATCGAAGCCTTTCCAGGCGACCCGCTGGCCTACTGCGCCACGCTGTGCAAAGACGACGCGGCATGCGCCAAGGGGTTCGACTGCACGAGCTTTGGCGCCCCCAACGGCATCTGCCAGAAGCACGGCAACGCCACCGCCGGCCAAAGCTGCGCAGGTGATCGCTTTGCCTGCAAAAAGGGGCTGTTTTGCGCCAGCCAGGGCACGGCCAGCGCCGTGTGTTCGCCCAGTTGCGCGACCGACGCCGACTGCGCAGCCTACGGCAAAGGCCTGAATCAATCGGCGTACTGCTGGAAATCGCCCAACGGCCCGTGGAGCGCATGCCTGCCCAAAGGCGACAAGCAGAACGGCGAAAACTGCGCCAAGAACCCAGGCAGCTGCGCCGCGGGATCGTGGTGCATCGGCGGCAACGACACCTACAACCCCGATGCCTACTGCCAGAAACCGTGCGGCGAGAACAGCGACGGCAAATGCCCCGCGGGCGCCGTGTGTGTCAAATACGCCCCGAACTACAGCGGCTGCCAGCCCGACGGCGGCAAGGGCCACGGCGAGTCCTGCGCGGGCGCCGCAACCTCCTGCAAGGCCGGCCACTTCTGCATCGGCCCGCAAGGTGGCGAAGTCTGCTCGAAAATCTGCAAGCCGGCCGCGGCGACCGGCAGCCCCGACGCCTGCCCGTCGGGTGCGTGGTGCAGCCCTTGGGGCAACGGCGAGTCCGGCAGTTGCATCCCCGCGGGCGGCATCGCGGTCGGCAAACCCTGCAAAGGCAACCCGTTCGGCTGCGCGGCGCAGAGCTTCTGCCAGAACTGGGGCCAGGGCAACGAAGCCGTGTGCATCGCCCCGTGCGGCACCAGCAAGGCATGCCCCGCCGGCACCGACTGCAAGGACTACGGCCAGGCCGGCAGCTACTGCCAACCGGCCGGCGGCGGCAAGCAGGGCGAGGCGTGCTCCAACACCGCAAAACCATGTGCCCCTGGGTTCGCGTGCCTGTCGGCGGGCACCGAAGCCGCCATGTGTTCCAAGTCGTGCAAGGCCGACGCCGATTGCGCAGACCCCAAGCTCTATTGCGCCACCGGCAACTGGGGTGGCTGGTGCGTGCCCGACGGACCGCTCGGCGCCTACGAGGTCTGCTACGCCAAGCCCTGGCAATGCCAAAAGGGCCTTGCGTGCATCGGCAATCCGACCGAGAACCCCGGCGCCGTGTGCGCCAAGGCGTGCAGCGGTTTCGCCGACGTCTGCGGCCCCGGCGCCAAGTGCCAGTACTACGGCAACGGCCAGGCGTGGTGCGTCAAGACCGGCAAGCTGCCGCATGGCAGCGTGTGCCTGCAACAACCCAATGACTGCGACCCCGGGACCCTGTGCGTCAAGGGCGCGCCGATGCCGATGTGCCTGCAACAGTGCGGGTTTGGCCACCCGCCGTGTCCGGCCGACAGCCCGTGCCAGTTCTTTGCCGGGTCGGCGGTGGCCCTGTGCGTGCCCAAGGGATTCACCGTGGGCGGGCCGGTGTATGCGCCGTTTTGAAGCGTGACCCCCGCCAATGAGTGACACGCCAATGGAAAGGCGGGCTCGCGGTATCGACGCCTGCCTCCGCGGGCTGGGGTTTGGATGCCGCACGCACTCCACCACTTGTTCGTCCATTTGGTTTGGTCCACGTGGGACCGCGCGCCGGTATTGACCGACGTTGTCCGTGCGTCGGCGACGAGGTCAACGCGGTCGCCTGGTATGTGCGCGACCAGGCCGCACGCCACGCGGTCGGCAGTCTGCACCCGCATTGGGAACGCAGCAGGGACCAAGCGCCCATGTGAGGTTCAGCCCGCGGAGGCGGGCGTACTTATCGCGAGCCCGCCAATTCATTGGCGGGTCGCCCCATTGGCGGGTCGTCCCATTGGCGGGTCGTCCCATTGGCAGGTCGTCCCATTGGCGGGTCGACCGATTGGCGGGTCGCCCCCAAACCAATCCCGCCCTTCCACCTTCCACCCCGCAACCTCGCCGCCCCGCCCGTTCTGGCGTACACTGGCCCGCCATGCGGCCCCGCTTCGCCATCGGCAACTCCTCGTTCCCGAGCCTGCGCGGCGAGGGCTGCCACTTTGTCGACAAGTCGCTGCTCATCGCTGACGTCGTCCACAACGCCGACCAGGTCGTGTTGCTGCCTCGACCGCGACGATTCGGCAAGACCTTGGCACTGACCATGCTGCGGGCGTGGTTCGCGCCCGGCCAAGACCACATGGCGCTTTTCGGCGACCTTGCGGTGTGGCAGGCCGGCGACGACGTGCGCGCCACCTGCGGCAGTCACCCAGTGATCTTTCTGAGTTTCAAGGACGTCAAGGCGCGCACCTGGTCGGCGTGCCGCGCCGCCATCGCGGAGGAGCTCAGCCTGCTCTGCGGCCAGTTGGACGAGGCGACAGCGCATGCCCGTCTCGCGCCCGCAGAGCTTGGGCGGTACGAACGCCTGCGGTCCGGCGAGGCCAGCGACGCCGAGATGCACAAGGCGCTGCAACTCTTGTCGATCTGGCTTTCGCGTGCTCATGGCCGACAGGTGCTGATTCTGATTGACGAATACGACACACCCATCGTCGAGGGCAAAAAAGGCTGGTTGCGCAAGCTGTGACACCCTTGCGCATTCCACGCCCTTCGGGCGCCGCCGACGCGCCGGTCGCGAGCCTCGCATGAACCGCTCTGACTTCCTCGCTGCGTTGCGCGCCACCCTCGGCCCCGACGGCCTCAGCACCGACCCAAGCGACCTCACCCATTGGGGCCGCGACTGGACCCGGTCGCTCGCGCCCGATCCGCTGGCCGTGGTCTGGCCGCGCGACACCGCCGAGGTCGCCGCCGTGGTGCGGGCGTGCGCGGCGGCGGGCACGGCCATCGTGCCCTCGGGCGGTCGAACGGGTCTGGCCGGCGGTGCTGTCGCGGCGCACGGAGAGGTCGTGCTGTCGCTGGACCGGCTGCGCGACATCGGCCCGGTCGATGGGCTGAACCGCAGCGTGACGGTCGGGGCAGGCGTGCCCAATTCCGTGCTGCAAACGGCGCTGGTGCCGCACGGTCTGTGGTGGCCGGTGGACCTCGCGTCGAAGGGCTCGGCGACGGTCGGCGGCAACCTGGCCACCAACGCTGGCGGGCTGCGGGTGCTGCGTTATGGCCACGCGCGCAACTGGGTATTGGGCGTGCAGGTGGTCTGGGCCTCGGGCGAGATCACGCAGTTGGGCGGGGCGCTGCACAAGGACAACAGCGGCTATGCGTTGCAGCAGTTGCTGGTCGGCGGCGAGGGCACGCTCGGCATCTTGACCGCCGCGACGTTGGCGCTGGCACCGTTGCCCGGTCCGAGCGAAGTGGCGCTGGTCGGTGTCCGCGATCTCGGCGCCGCGGTTGCGCTTTTTGGCGCCCTTCGCCAGTTGCCGGTCGTCGTCAACGCCTTCGAGGCCCTGACCGACCTGTGCCTGGAGCAGGTGATTGCCCACACCGGCATGGCGCGGCCATTGCAACCGTGTGCGACCTATGCGCTTTTCGATGTGGAGAACCCGCGCGGCGCGGACCTGGCCGAGTGGCTGGCGGGCCAAGCCGGCTTGGTGCAGGACGCTGCCCTGGCCACCGACCGCACCCAGGCCGACAAGCTGTGGTCGTACCGCGAACGCATCACAGAGAGCCTGCAGCCGCGGCGCCCGCACAAGAACGACGTGTCGGTGCCCGTGAGCAGCATGGCCGGTTTGGCCGCCGAGGTGGCCCAGTGGTTTGCGACGCACCGGCCAGGCTGGCAGGTGGCGCTTTTCGGCCACGTCGGCGACGGCAACCTGCACGTCAATGCGCTCGCGCCGTCGGACCTGGCCCAGAAGGACTGGCGGCTGGCCTGCGAACAAGCGGACCAGGCGCTGTACGGGCTGGTGGCGGCGCGCGGCGGCAGCCTGTCTGCCGAACACGGCATCGGCCTGCTCAAGAAGCCTTACCTCAGCATCACCCGACCGGCGGCCGAACTCGCCGCGATGCGGGCGGTCAAGCGCGCGCTCGACCCCGGCAATCTGTTGAACCCGGGGAAGATCTTCGACCTTTGACGACTAGGAGCCTGTCGGCGAAATGCCAGAATCGGCAGATTCTGGCCGGCAGGCTCCTAGGCAGGCCCGGGCTGCGGCCTGCCAGCGACCGAAACTGCCTGAATTTACTTCAGGCAGTTCTTGGTCGCTGCCTCGATCGCAACCACCACGGAGCCTGTCGGACGATAGTCCGACAGGCTCCTAGGCCGCCTTGGACTGCACCGCCGGAGGCGCATCGAGCGCGGCGAGGTCGGCCAGCAACTCGGCGCCGTGCTCCTCGATCTCGCTCAGCCAGTAGCGGCAGCGCAGTTCGGCGCGCTTCATGAAGCGCTCGGCATCGGTCACCCGCTGCGGGAACTTCTTGCCGTGGCGGTTGGCGTACTTGACCATCACGCGGGCGATGGAGACGTCGGCCAGGATGCGCGTCAGGCGCTCGGCGTGCAGCAGGCCCGGCGCGAAATCGACCTTGGCATCCCACTGCGAAAACAGCGCCTCAGTCCAGTCGCCGATCGGCAGGTCATAGGTGCTGCGCAGCTTGTTGCGGGCGATGCGCAAGAGGATCGTCTGCAGCGCCTTGTACTTGCAGGCGAAAAGCTTGGCGAGCTGCTTCTCGAGCGGGTCGTTTTCGGCCACCCGCTTCCAGTTGGCGCGCGCCATCTTGACCAGGAAGCGCCGCGGGTCGCGCAGGCCCTGCATCAACTGATCCTTGAGGATCATCAGCGATTGGATCTGGCTCGTGCCCTCGTAGATGGGCAGCACGAGCGCGTCGCGCAGAAGTTTCTCGGGCAGAAACTCGGTGGTGTAGCCGACGCCACCGAGGATCTGCATGGCCATGCGCGCCTGATAGACCGCTTGCTCGGAGCCGATGTACTTGACCAGCGGCGTCATGTCGCGGGCCTGGCGTTTGAGCCGCGCCACCTTGCGCTCGAGCGACGCCCGCTCGGCCTCGTCTTTGGGCGGGTCGTGCTTGAGGATCTGTTCGAGCTTGACCGATTTCTCGACCTTCTGCGCGGCCTCGAAGCACAGGGCGCGCAGGCCGCGGGCGTAGAGCCCCATGTCCTCGACGTAGTCGGCGATCATCTCGTGGCGGTCGATGGTCTTGCCCATGGTCACGCGCTGCGCCGCGTAGTCCTTGACCGAGCGCATCGCCGCCTCGCAGATGCCCAGGCTCTCGAAGCCGACGGCCAGCCGGGCCGAGTTCATCAGCAGCAGCATCAACTCGAAGCCTTCGCCGCGCCGGCCGATGAGCTCGCCCTTGCTGTCCTCGTAGACCAGCACCGCGGTCGGCGAGCCGTGGTGGCCGATCTTGTGCTCGACCTTGCTGATCTTGACGTTGACCTTGCCGTCGATCTTCTGGCGGCACAGAAACAGCGACAGACCCTTGAGGCCCGGGGCCTTTTCGGTGTCTTCGGTGCGCGCGAGCACCAACTGGTACTGGCCGTGGCCGCTGGTGATGAAGATCTTCTCGCCGTTGAGCAGCCACACGCCGTCGCCGACGTCCTTGGCGGTGGTCTTGATTTGCGCGAGGTCCGAGCCCGCGCCAGCCTCGGTCAGCACCATGCAGCCCCAGGCGCCGTTCTGCAGGATGTCGGCGATGACATCGTCGTAGGGCGTCGAAACCAGGCGACCGCCCTCGAGTTTGCTGCGGGGATCGCGCAGCGCGTACATCATCAGCGACACCGCGATGCCGGTGTGGAAGCCGAAGTGGGTCATGCACGACACGTCCGCGCGCGCCAGCAGTTCCGCGGCCGCCAGATACACGGCGACCGGGGCATTCAGGCCGCCGAGTTCGCGCGGCATCGGAAGGCCGAACACTTCCATTTTCTTGAGACCCTTGAACACCTTGTCCATGGTCGGCGACGCGATGACTTCACCGTTCTCCATGCGGGTGCCTTCGGTGTCCATGCGGCGGGCGACCGGTTCGACCTGCTTGGCGACGAACTTTCCGAGTTCCTTGAGGATGTCCTCGTAGGTGTCGCGGGCGTCGCGCACCGTCGCGGGCCGGTCCTCGGCCTTGGCGCCGTGTTCGCACAGGTCGATGAGCGGCTCCCATTCGATGGCGTGCTCGATCCAGAACCGCAGGTCGTCGTTGTCGAGGTAGACGTTGTCGCTCATGGCGGATTCCTTGTGCTCGGCCGGTTGCGCCCGCGTCGCTGCATGGGCGGCGGTGCGCTCGGGGTTGAGGGCGAGAACAGCGTAGCGGAGGACAGGCGGGTCGGAAACAGGTCAGTGGACAGGGCGAAGCGCCGCCAGCCCAATCCGCGGCAACGCGCGCGCACGGTGCCGTTTTCGACGCGGTGCGTCAAGGTGGTGGCGGCGCGCGCATCATGGCACAGTCATTGCCGTGGGGTGCGGGAGTACCGGCCGGCTTCATTCGAGCTTGAGGCCGACGGAACCTGGCACGATGTAGGGCGGCGTCGGGTTGCCGTCGGGGCCGACGCCGAAGCACTGGATGCTCATGTTGGCCATCAGCACGCATGTAGCGTCGCCAGCGGCAGACACAGCCTTGGCTTTCTTGAGGAATTCCAGATTCGGATTGTCGGGGACAGCATTGGCTCCGGGACCCTTCTGCTGCTTCGAATTGGACCCGAAACACGAGACGGCGCCGGCGGTAGAAACGACGCAAGTGTGGCTGATGCCGACCGCCACGCTCTGCAGGTTGGGCAGCGGCAACTTGGCGACGGACGCCATGTTGTCCTGGGCGCCCAACTGGTAGGCGTCGTTCTTGCCCCAGCACCACACCTCGCCGCCGATCTGGGTCAGGCCGCAGGCGTGGTTTTCGCCGACAGCAAGCGCGACGAAGGACTGCAAGGTCTTGACCTTCGCCGGCACGCCGACCTTGGGCTTGGTGGTCCCGTCCGCCCAGGACACGCCGTTGCTGCCCCAGCAATACGCTTCGCCCTCGACCAGGCCGCAGGTGTTGTTGCCGCCGGCGGCGAGCAAGGAGAACTTGCCGGCAAACGAGACCTCGACCGGATTCGACTCGTCGCCGACCAGGCCGAGCTTGCCGAGCTGCCCCGCCGCACCGGCGCCCCAGCAGCGCGCCTTGCCATTGATGTCGAGGGCGCACGCGTGGTCGTCCCCGGCCACAACCTGGGCCCATTCGACAAACTGTGGGAGTGGAATCGAGACTTCCGTGGCCGACGGCGGTCCGGGCGCCTGTCCGAGCTGTCCGTGGTCGTTCTCGCCGCGACAAAAGAGCTTGCCCATGCCCTGGTTTGCCCGGCAGACGAAGCCACCGCCGACGGCCACCGATTTGGGCTGGACGTCGGTCTTCGACCAGAAGGTTGGCGTCACGGAGTCCGCGATGTCTGGCACGCCCAGCGCCAGCGACTTGTTGGACCCCCAACACGCCACCGTGTCCTGGACGGCCCAAGCGCAAGCGTGCACCGGCCCGGTGGCCATGGCCGGCGCCCAGCCCTGGATGCATGTGCCCGAACTGCACACCCCGCCGGGCTGCTTGCACGGCGTGCCGTCGGGGGTGCCGTCGACCGGGCTCGAACATCCCGCCGTTGGCTCACAGGTCACCGGCTTGCAGGTGGTGCCTGTACCGCACACTAGCGGCGCGCCGGCATTGCATTTGCCTGCGGCGCACAGGTCGCCCGTCGTGCACGCGTTGCCGTCGCTGCAATCGGTCGCGTTCGGCAGGGGGTCGTGGGTGCAGGTGCCGACACCACAACTGTCTGCAGTGCAGGAGTTGCCGTCGTCGCACTTCTTCTTGTCGGGTGGGTCGGAACTGCACTTGAGTCCGCCGGTGCCGGCAATGCACTGGTCCGAGGTACACGGGTTGCCGTCGTCGCAGCCGGCCATGTCCGAAGACACACATGCCCCACCGCCGTCGCACGCGGACGCCTTGCTGCAAGGTGAGCCGTCGTCGCAATTGGTGCCGGCCGGTGCGGAGCCGAACACGCAGTCTCCAGTTGCGGTGGCACATGCGCTCAGGTCGCAGGCGTCGGCGCCCGGCGGGCACTGCTTGGGCGAGAATTTGCAGAAGCCTTGCGCGCACTCGCGAATCTGGCACAGGTCGGGCGGCGGCGGACAATCGCTCTCGGTCTTGCAAGGCGGTGCAGTCGCTACCTCAGCCACGTCGACGGCATCGTCGCCCACCTCGTCCAGGTCCTCGCTTCCCGGGGTCGCGTCGTCCAGGTCGTCCGCCGCCGCGTCGGCGTCGTCCGCGGGCCCACCGTCGTCGCCGTCCAGGTCGGAACCTGCGGCCTCGTCGTCGGCGGCGTCGCCCGGACCGCCACTGTCTGGCGCAAGCGTGTCCGCGCCAGCATCGCCGCCGCCCTGCCCTGCCCCGTCGCCGTCGTGCGCGGCCTTGGCCGCTTGGTGTGCCTGCCAGGCGTCGAGGTCAGGGCCAACGCCGGACAGGCCGCAGCCAGCAAAGGCCGTGCAGACAACAACCGAAAGTACGAAGCGGAACGGACAGCCAACCATGGCTGGAGAGTGTAGCACTGCAACGCGAAGGCGTCACCTGCCGATCGCGCGCCGGGGTTGAGCGCTAGCGGTCGGCCAACGCCACGAAATCGCGGGCGTTCTTTCCGGTGTAGATCTGCCGCGGCCGGCCGATGCGCGCCTTGCCGGCGTTGTGCTCGTTCCAGTGCGCGGTCCAGCCGGGCAGGCGGCCGATGGCGAAGAGCACCGTGAACATCTCCTGCGGAAAGCCCATCGCCCGGTAGATGATGCCCGAGTAGAAATCGACGTTGGGGTAGAGCTTGCGCTGCACGAAGTAGTCGTCGGCGAGCGCGGCCTGCTCCAGCCCCTTGGCCAGGTCGAGTTGGGCGTCGTCCTGGCCGAGCTTGCCGAGCACCAGATCGGCCTGCACCTTGATGATCTTGGCGCGCGGGTCGAAGTTCTTGTAGACGCGGTGGCCAAAGCCCATGAGCCGGAAATGCGACCCCTTCTCCTTGGCTTGGCCGACTGCCCACTGCACGTTGCCGCCGTGGCGCACCACCTCGTCGAGCATCTCGATGACCGCCTGGTTCGCGCCGCCGTGCAGCGGACCCCACAGCGCGCAGACGCCCGACGCAATCGACGCGAAGTAGTCGGCCTGCGACGAACCCACCAAGCGCACCGTGGAGGTCGAGCAGTTTTGCTCGTGGTCGGCGTGCAGGATGAACAGCAGGTCCATCGCGGTGGCGATCGCCGCGTCGTCGGTCGCCTTGGCCGTGCCGGCGAACATCATGTGCAGGAAGTTCGCTGCGTAGCCGCGGTTGGCGTCCGGCGGCACGAAGTCCAGGCCCTGGCTGCGGCGGTAGATGCAAGCGGCCAGCGTCGGCAACTGCGCGAGGAGGCGCAACTGGTTGGCCGGCAGCCCGGCGATCGCTCCGTCGCCCTCGCCGTACGCGGCCGAAAGGGTCACGACCGCCGACGACAGCATGGCCATCGGATGGGTCTGCTGTGGCAGGGCGGCGAGGAGGCGTTCCACGTGCGCGGGCAGCGCGCGGTTGGCTTTTTCCGCGGCCACCAGCGCCGCAAGTTCCGCGGCGTTGGGCAACTCACCCTTGAGCAGGAGCCAGGCGACCTCCAGGAACGACGCCGGACCCGCCAACTGCTCGATCGGGTAACCGCGGTAGCGCAGGATGCCGCGCTCGCCGTCCAGGAAGGTGATCGCGCTCTCGCACGCGCCCGTGTTGCCGTAGCCGGGGTCGAGCGTGATCGCGCCGGTCTTGTCGCGCAAGGCGCCGATGTCGACGCCGACCTCGGCCTCGGTGCCGACCACGACCGGTAGTTCGAGTTTGGTTTCGCCGACGCGGATTTCTGCTGTGATCGCCATGGTTTTCCTCGGATTTGGAGAGCCGGCCCCCCGGCGACGCGGCCGAGCGGGATGCAGCGGTGTAGCGCAATCGCGGGCGCAGGGCAATCAGCCCCTGACACGATTGCGACAATGGGCGCGCTCCGTTGGCACCGCGCCACGCCTTGACAGCCGGCGATTCCGGCCTTGCTTTGCGCCGCGCACGGCTGGCCAGTCGGCGACGCACGGGCAAACAACTCGCAACGACAACGTTTTGCCCGGATCGACGGCGCGCACCGGTCGCCCTTCGAACCCACGAGGACAAGCCCCTTTCCCATGCACGAGGACACCATGGCCGAGACCCGCTCCTTCCAGGCCCAAACCAACAAGCTGCTGGACCTGATGATCCACAGCATCTACGCCCACAAGGACGTTTTTCTGCGCGAACTGGTCAGCAACGCCTCCGACGCCATCGACAAGGTGCGCTTCCTGGCGCTGACCGACAGCGAGCTGCTCGAGGGCGACGGCGAGTTCAAGATCAAGATCATCGCCGACGCCGACAAGCACACGCTGACCATCCTCGACAACGGCATCGGCATGACCTACGACGAAGTCATCGATCACATCGGCACGATCGCGCGATCCGGGGCCGAGACGTTCGCCGAGCGGACCAAGGGCACCGCCGCCGACGCCGCCACGCCCGACCTCATCGGCCAGTTCGGGGTCGGCTTCTACAGCGCCTTCATGGTCGCCAAGCGCGTGCTCCTGGAGACCTGCAAGGCCAAAGCCGACCACGCCGTGCGCTGGGAGTCGGCGGGCGACGGCACCTACACGATTGAGCGCCTCGACAAGACCCGGCGCGGCACGCGGATCACGCTTTTCTTGCGCGACAAGGACGCGCCCAAGGACGACGCCGCCATGACCGCCGACGGGGCTGAGGGCGACGGCGGCGACGATGGCGACACGGTGTTCAACGCCGACAACTGGACCGACGCGTGGACGATCCGCCGCACGATCAAGAAGTACAGCGACTTCATCGCCTTCCCGATCGTGATGGACACCAAGAAGTACGAGAGCGAGGTCGACGAGGACGGCGAGGCGGTCGAAGGTGCCGAGCGCAAGGAGAAGATCGTCGAGGAGACCCTCAACTCGACCAAGGCGCTGTGGACGCGGCCCGCGACGACCATCGAGGCCGACGAGCACAAGGCGTTCTACAAGCACCTGTCGCGCGACTGGAACGACCCGGCCGAGACCATCCACTTCCACATCGAGGGCTCGCAAGAGTGGACGGCGTTGCTCTACGTGCCCGAAAAGGCGCCGTTCGACCTGTTCTCGCGCGAACCGCGCCGCGGCCTGCAGCTCTACATCAAGCGGGTGTTCATCGCCGAGGATGTCAAGGAACTGATCCCTGAGCATTTGCGTTTCCTCAAGGGCCTGGTGGACTCCGCGGACCTGCCGCTCAACATGTCCCGCGAGACGGTGCAGCAGGACCGGCTGGTGGGCGCCATCAAGAAGCGGGTGACCAACAAGGTCGTCGCCCACTTCAAGGATATGCTTGCGCAGCGCCGCGACGCCTACGTCCAACTGTGGGATGAGTTCGGCACCTGCCTCAAAGAGGGCTTCCACTACGAGCCGGCCGGCAAGGACAAGCTGGCCGACATCGTGCTGGTGCGGACCACCCACGGCGACGGCTGGAGCACGCTCGGCGAGGTGGTCGAACGCAAGCAGGCGGGGCAGACCGCGCTTTACTACCTGACCGGCGAGAAGCTGGAGACCTTGCAGAGCGCGCCGCAGTTGGAAGTTTTCCGCAAGCGCAACATCGAGGTCATCCTGTTGCCCGAGGCGGTGGACGAGATCATGGTCGGCGCGCTGGACAAGTACCAGGACCTGGAGCTCAAGTCGGCAGCCAAGGGGGAACTCGACGGCCTGCCCGAGACCGAAGACGAGGCCAAGGCCAAGCAGGCGCGCAGCGAGGAGTTCGCGGTGCTGACCGACCGCCTGGGCAAGTTGCTCGACGAGTCGTGCAAGCAAGTGCGCATTTCGGACCGGCTGACCGACAGCGCCGTGTGCCTGGTGTCGGACAGCGCCGGCATGTCGCCGCAGATGGAGCGCATGATGATGGCCATGGGCCAGTCGATGCCGACGCAAAAGCGCATCCTCGAACTGAACCCGGACCACACCCTCATCCAGGCCATGCGCGATCTCGCGGCCAAGGACAGCGGCGACGACCGGTTGCAAGAGTTCGCCGAAATGCTGTTTGACCAGGCGCTGTTGGCCGAAGGTGCACCCATCAAGAACCCTGCGAAGTTTGCGCAACGGGTGGCCTCGGCGATGACCTACGCGGTGGCCCATTAGCGGCTCGTCGGTGCAGCGCAGCCGCTGCGTCTGGCGACTGCCGCACGTCGCGGTCGCGGCATGGGCCGCCGCGTGCGCGGTGGGTTGCAAGGCACCGGCCCCCCGGCCGCCCGATCTCGCCAAGGACGTCGCCGCCAGCGCGCCCTTGCCGACCGCGCCGACCCAGAGCGCCGCCGGCGCCGATCGCCTTGAGGCGGTCATCGCCCAACAGAGCGCAGAGAAGGCGAGCGCAGCGGCGGGACCGCGCACGCCTGGATTCGTGCTCATCCCCGCCGGCCGCTTTACCATGGGGGCGCCGGACAAGGGGGACGGAACGCCCAACGAGGCGGGCCAGCACGAGGTCACCCTGGTCCGGGCCTTCGAGATACAGGCCACCGAGACCACGGCGCGGCAGTTTCGCAGCGTGTCCGGCGCCAACCCAGAGCTGGACGCCACCTGCCAAGGCATCGACGATTGCCCAGCGGCGCACGTCTCGTGGTTGCAGGCGGTGGACTACTGCAACCGCCTGAGCGAGAAACACGGGCTGCCGCGTTGCTACACCCTCAACGGCCCTGCGGTGGTGTGGAACGGGGGCCCGGGCTGCAAGGGCTTTCGGCTGCCGACCGAGGCCGAGTGGGAATACGCCGCGCGCGCCGGCCACCCAGGCATGCGCCACGGTGACGCCAACGCCGTCAGTTGGTACGACGAAAACGCCAACCTCCGCATCCACTCCGTCCAGCGCAAACAGCCGAACGCGTGGGGCCTGTACGACATGCTCGGCAACGTGGCCGAGTGGGTATGGGACTGGTACGCGGCCTACCCGACGACCGCGCAGGTGGACCCGACCGGACCCAAAGGCGGCGAGAACCGGGTGTACCGCGGCGGGTCGTGGCGCTACAGCGATTTCGAGGCCACGTTCGGTGCCAGAAGTGCCATAGGTCCGGACAACCGTGTCGAGTTCATCGGGTTTCGCTGCGTGCGGGCGTTGTAGCGCGGGTGCAAAAGCGGCGGTTGCCGGCTGGGTTCGCCCCCCGAACCGCGCAATCGTCGCCGACACCCACGGGTCCACGACGACCGCGCCTGCAGGGTGTTGCTGAGTGCGACGCCTGCCGCGCGTAGCCACGCAGTCCGACATGCTTCGTTGGCGGCCGCGGGGCTCCCTGCGGCGTAGCTTGGGACTGCGCCGCGGTCGCGTGACGGCCTGCGCCTGACCTGTCGGCCGCCTGACGAGGTCCGCCGCTCCTGTCGCGCGCCGGCTTCCGCTCGCTACGGCAATCCTTCATCGACACGTTGTCAGACCTTCGACGCGGTGGCCTGCACGTGGGCTGGAGGTCGGCCGCCGGCCCAAGGGCATGGGCGAGGCTGCGGCCTGGACTGCGCGAAACCTGCACACGGAGGAGGCCCGGCAGGACACCTACCGAAACCACGCATGATCGACGTTGTGCTGACACGCCTCGCCGTTGTCGCCGCAATCCTCGGAAAACCACGACCGCTGCGGCAAGTTGCTGAAACTGGTCTCGGTGCCCGAGGCCGACTTCTCGTCGGCGTTGTTCGTGGCCCAGCAACCGGCATAGGTCGCGGTGGTCTGTTTGGGCCACCACCGCAGGTTGTACGCGTTGCCGACGCCCACGGTGTGACACTGCCACGCCTGACGGCCCTCGGTGGACTTGGCCTTGACGGCGTCGATCTGCGCGTCCGTCAGGTTGTATTTGTACGGCTGCTCCGCCGCACTCTCGGTGTAGATCTTGTAGGCAAAGTCGGTGGTTTCGTCGACGCGCGTCCAGCCGCCGCCGCTCGTGGTCATGTCGCACTGCACCTGAAACGGCGCGACGCCACCCAGCCCGTCTGGGTCGATCCAGTACAGGCCGCTCTGGGTCGAGGGCAGCTTGGCAAGCAAGTCCTTGCAGGTCAGTGCCGGATTGGTCTGGGTGCCCCAGTAGGCGAGCGATAATGGGAAGTACTGGACACCATTGCAGATCTGCACCGTGCTGTCCTTGGTGTTGAACCACATCGCCCCCGCGTTGGCAACGCTGCATGGCACCGGCGCGTCCGAGAATTGGCCCAGCACCAGCGCGCCTTTGGCGCCGACCTTCTGGGCTGACACCACGTCGAAGCCGACCGACCAGGCCAGCAACTTGCCATCCTTGCCGCCGGCCGTGCCTTCGAGGTCGGCGACCTTGAGGGCCCAGATGCCCTTGGGGGACTTGCCGGCCCAACCCGAGAGGTCGCCCTTGACCAGCGCATTGGGTTTGGGCCAAGTGCCCTCGAGCGTGCTGCCGGTGCTGCCCTGGTCGTACAGCACGTATTCGGCGCCGTTGGGGTCGTAGAGCAACACGCGCACCTTGCTGATGCCAGAGTTGGCGATCTTGGCGTACACCTTGACTCCCTGGATGAGGCCAAGGTCGGGCACGTCGATCGCGTCAGAGACGCCGGCGGGCGCGGCGTCGAGCAGGTCAATCGGCGTCTTGGCGCTGGCGATGACCTCGGTGAACTGGTTGGTCAGCAGGCCATTGCTGACTTCGTCCAGGGCGTCCTTGGGCAGCGCGGATGGATCGAAGCCGGGCACGCAGTCAAAACTGCCGTCGGCCTTGAATCCCTTGAGCACGAGCCCGGTACCACACGAGGCACCGACCTTGGCGAGCACCGGAAGACCTTGCAAGTCCAGGTACTTGCCAGTCAGCGCCACATCGGCGAGCTTGGCCGTCTTGGCATACAGGTTCAGGTCCGGGGCGCCCTTGAGGTCGGCGTACTCGCCCGAACCCGCGACCTTTGCCAACGATGCGGCCTTGACGAACTGGTCCAGGTCCGGCACACCGGCGAGATCGCCGTACGCCCCCGATTTGGCGACCTTGTGCAGGTCGGCCGCCTTCGCGTAACTGGCAAGGTCTGGGGCGTCCTTGAGGTCGGCAAACGCACCCGACTTGGCCACGGCCGCCAGGTCCCCCGCCTTGGCAAACGGAGCGAGCGCCGCGGGGTCAAGGGCCTTTGCGCCGACACACCCGCTGCAGTCCACGGATTCGGCGACGCCTGCGCGCAGGGCGAACGGCACGCTGCGCAGTGCCACCCGCGCCAACTCGGGATCGGGCTCGACCTTGACGCCAATGAATGGCGTCGCGCCCATCTGCGCCACCACCTCCGCCGCAAGCGCGGCCTTGTCGCCAAGCGTCACGGCGAACTGGCCGCCCTTGGTGACCGCAAGCAACGGTCCTTCGGTCCACAGGGGCGTCGGCGCGGTGGCGTCCTTGTAGATGCTGACCTGCAGCACATAGGCGCCATCGGCGACCGGCCCGCCCGAGGCCGACAGGGCGCCCTGCACGGTGACAGTCTGCGGAACCGCGTGGACGGGTGTGGCGCATGGCGCGAGGGCCACGCCGACCAGCAGGGCGAGGGGCAACCAACGCATGGTGAACTCCGCGACCGGCCGGCGGTCGTGGCCGGATGCTATACAGACCGACCGAAAAACAAGATCATGTTCGGCCCGTGGCCGCCAGTCGGCCGCCTCGGACGCGAGCTTGGCGACCCACGAAACAGCGTGAATCTGACCGAAGTCCAGGTGAACCCGGACTTCGGTCAGAAAGTATAGGGTCCAGCAGAGGGCGGGGGCAAGGGACCGCGTTCTCCAGAATCCACCGCCCCGCGCCGGCCAGCCGCGGAGCGGCGGTGCCGGTGCCTTTTTTCGCCTCCACG
>VGRO01000021.1 GCA_016875335.1 Deltaproteobacteria bacterium
CAAGAGACGCCCCGAACGGGCGTATCCCCGCGCAGTCAAGGTCAAGATGAGCAACTACGCGCGCAAACGGCCCACCACGGCCCCTGCGCAGGAGGCGATCAACAAAGCCTGATCACCAGCGCCGTTACGTCGCTGCATGGGGCGTCTGGCGATTTCGCAGCCCACGGCAGCAAGCTGGACCCTCGACGCCAGCCAAAAGGGCCGGGTTTTCGGCAGCCAAATTGGCCACGCCACGGTGTTCGCGCGCGCAAACACCCGTGTTGGCGCACACGAACGTCCCCCGCTAACCTGGGGACTTGTTCACGATTCTGCGAATCGCCCATGGAGGAACTGAGCTGGTTGGCGCAGAGCAAAGGCTTGAACTGGCA
The DNA here is from genome assembly GCA_016875335.1 of Deltaproteobacteria bacterium. GTDB lineage: Bacteria > Myxococcota_A > UBA9042 > UBA9042 > UBA9042 > SXRM01. The sequence continues at coordinate 369 of VGRO01000021.1, forward strand.
GGCGCGAGACGACGAACCAAGCGTAGCAGCTGCAGTTGGGCGAATGCCGGCGCGGCGCCGGCACCGGGCTGCAACTTTTTGGGCGCGGCGCCCAAAAAGCGGCGTCGGACGCCGCCCTTCGGGTTAGCATCCCTTTCGCATCGGGCCCAACCGCGCCAACCGGAACGCCTTTCCTCACCGCACCGCGATCCGGCATCACACTGGCCCAGTGGCACGGCGCCAGCGCGCGAGGGACCGTCACGCGAATGCGCGGAGACCCGTTTTTGGCCGCACCTCAATGACGTGACCACCACAGTCGACGTTCCGGCGGCCAAAAACGGGGCTCCGGGAGGGCGAACGGCAGTGAGCCCGAGTAGGGCCCGCTCCGGCCTCCGAGGCCGGACGCGCCCAAACCGGCACCCAGGCACCCCTGGCTACTTCCTCAACCCCGCACCAGCGCCACTGCCCGGCCCGACGCCCCCAGCGCCGCTTATGTGAATGGCATTGCGCCTAAGCGACCAACCCGCCCGCCCAATTCCCCCAGCCCGACCCGCGCGTGCTATCCTCGCGCCCCCGCCGCGCTTTCCGCGGCCCCGGTCGCCCGCAATGGCCCGCCAGTTCAACACCGCCCACGCCAACCGCGCCGAGTGGCACTACACCCTGCCGCCGTTGCAGCGCCTGCCGCCGGGCACCGAGCAACTGGTCCACGACCGTTTCTACTTCGTGCTGCACGCGCCGCGCCAGTCGGGCAAGACGACCTGCGTGCTGGCGCTGGCCGACAAACTGCGGGCCGATGGGCGGTATGCGGTCATCGTCACCTCCCTGGAGTCCGCGCGGACCACGGTCACCGAATCGGCCGCGATTGCGCGTGTGGTAATGCTTCTGCGCCTGGCCAGCGACCAACTGCCGCCCGATGAGGCGCCACCGCCGGAAGCCGAGGACGCGGCCTCAGAGCCTGGCTTGCGGCTCTATCGCTTCCTGAAGACCTGGAGCAAGGCCTTGCGCCGGCCCTTGGTGCTTTTCTTGGATGAGATCGACACCTTGGAGAATGACGGACTCATCTCGGTACTTAGCCAACTGCGGATGGGCTACGCCGAGCGCCCCACCGCCTTCCCGCAAAGCGTGTGCATCTTCGGCATGCGCGACGTGCGCGACTACAAGGTGGCGTCGGGCGGGTCGGAGCGGCTGGGCACGGCGAGCCCGTTCAACATCAAGCGCGAGTCCATCCCAGTGCGCATGTTTTCGCGCGAAGAGATCGCCGCGTTGTACGCCCAACACACCGCTGAGACCGGCCAAGCATTCACGGAGGCCACCATTGACCGCGTGCTGGAACTGACCGGCGGCCAGCCGCTGCTGGTCAACGCGCTTGCCAACGACGTGGTCAGCGGACAAGGCTGGCGTGGCGCCATCGACGTACCGCAAATCGACGCCGCCAAGGAGCGCATCATTCTGGCATGGGGCACCCATTTCGACAGCCTGATGGCGCGGTTGCGCGAAGACCGCGTGCGGCGGGTGTTGGAGCCCATCATCGCCGGCAGCGACGTCACCTACGCCGATTGGGAAGACGACCGCTATTGCCGGGACATCGGCCTCATCACCGGCCCTGTGGGCGACATTGCCAACCCCATCTATCGCGAAGTGATCGCGCGCAGTCTCGCAGCCAAACACCAGCGCGACCTGCGCATCGTCCAAGGCCGCTGGACCCGCGACGACGGCGGCCTGGACATCGACGGTTTGCGCGCTGCGTTCCAGAACTTCTGGCAGGAACACGGCGAGGGCTTCGTGAAAAGCGAAGAATACCACGAAGTGGCCGCCCAGTTGGTGGTCATGGGCTTCTTGCAGCGTGTGGTCAACGGCGGCGGCCAGGTCGAGCGTGAGTACGCCGCGGGCGTCAAGCGGATGGACATCCTGGTCAAGTGGCCGCGCAAACCGGCGGATGGCGCGGTCGACCTTTACGCCGACAACTTCGAGCGCCACCTTTTTGAGCTCAAGGTCTGGTACCAAGACAAGGCCGACCCGCTGCCGGCGGCGCTGGCCCAGGTCGACGAGTACGCCGCGCGTGTGCCGTGCGCGTCGGTGTCGGTGTTGGTGTTCGACCGCCGCAAGGCAACGGTTCGCAAGAAGTGGGCGAACCGAATGAAAGTGTTAGGCGAGGTGGGCAGCGCGCAGGGCGTGCCGGTTTGGGGTTGGCGGGGGTAGCGTCTGGCGCTGACTGGCGAGCTTGCCACGACGTTGCGCGGGTCTTCAGGAGGCTCCGCCGCTCAGGGACTGACGCAGGGACCAGGTTGACTTGGGGGACAGGGTGGGCTTGGGCACGGGGCACCTTTGGGTGACCGCACGTGCGACCTGGCGTGCCGTGCGCATTGGGGCATGGTCACGTGTGGCCGACCGAGGCGGTCACGTGACCAGACGTTGGCGGTCACAGTGACCTGCGCCAGGCCTCAGAGAGGCAAGCTAGTGATTGCCCGCGGTTGTCGCTGCACGGGCCAAACGCACGGACGGTGACCCGGCTGCGGATGCCCCGCAGTACCACGGACACCGCGACCAGGCGAGCGCTTCAGCGTCAGCCGGCCGCGCCGGACAGGCGCAGGCCCAGGTGCAGGTTCAGTCGCCCGTCCGATGGCACGCCTCGCCCGGCAGGGCGTCGTGGTGTCGCCGCAGCCTCGCAAGACGCTGATCTCCATCCGTCGGGGCCAGACCGAATTTTGCGATGCGTACCCGCGCTCCGCCCAAGCCGTTGACCGCGCTGGCGCGGCCTTGCTAGCCTGCCGCCGTGCGTTTCCCCGGCGCACGCGACTGCGGCTTTGCGGCTGCGGGCGCACCAAGGGGGCCGTGTGCCCCGCGACCGCCACCGGGGGACCCATGGCCAAGCACGACCAAGCAAGCGCACGCTCGTCTTTGGATTTGGCTGTCGCCAGCGTCTTGCTCGGCAAGGCCGCACCTGCCGTCGCGGCAGCCGCAGCCCACGACGCTCCGCTTTTACTCTGTGGCGAAACCGGTTCCGGCAAGGGTGTCGCTGCGCAGGCCGTACATGCGCAAAGCCGCCGGCGGAGTGGGCCCTTCGTCGTCGTCAATTGCGCGTCGCTCACGCCCGAGATGGCCGCGAGCACACTTTTCGGCCACCGTCGCGGCGCATTCACTGGTGCGGTTGCAGACCACGCTGGCGCGTTTTCGCGGGCGCACTGTGGGACACTGTTTCTGGACGAAATCGGCGAACTGCCGATTGCTGTCCAGCCTCAATTGCTCCGTGCCGTCGAGGCCGGCGTAGTCGCTGCGCTCGGATGCCGCAACGAACTGCCGGTGGACGTGCGCCTCATCTGTGCCACCCATGTCGACCTGCCTGCTGCGGTACATGCCGGCCGCTTTCGGGCTGATCTGCTGGAGCGTATCGCCGATGAAGTTTTGACCCTGGCACCGCTGCGCGATCGCCTCGCCGAACTGCCCGCCCTCGCAGCCACCATGCAGGCCAAGGCCAAGTATGCCCCCCCCCTCATACTATGGAGCGACGCCCTTGTTCGGATGCGCGGTTACTCCTGGCCCGGCAACCTCCGCGAGCTTGACAAGACCCTGGCGCGCGTAGCCCGTCGTCGTACGCCAGGCGACCTGAGCCCGGTGTGCGCGGCGGAGTTGGTCTTCGGGTTGCTCGGCGCTGCCGGGGCTGTGACGCCGACCAGCCCGACCGCAGCGGTCGAATCGTCATCGCCACCCCACTGGTCAGCCGCTGCGACAGAGGCCGTCTTGGATTCTCGGACCGCAGGCGCAGCGCGCGCGAAAAACCACAGCCAACGAACACTGCGCTTGGAGGCGCACGCCGTGGATGCTGCGATCGAGCGCCATGCCGGCAACCGCACCAGGGCCGCGGCCGACCTGGGCGTCGACCGCACATCGCTGTTGCGGTGGTTGCGGCGGCGCCCTGGTTCGCGAGGCGAGGCGGGGTCTGGTCACGTGTGGCCGAACCAAGGAGTCACGTGGCCAGGCGGCAGCGGTCACTGTGACCGTGGCGATGGTCCGGATGACGATATGTAGCGATTCCAGATAGTTGCGTGCTGAAAGGCAGCTGGCACGGTTCTTGCCCAGGTCTTTCGGCGTCGCGCGGTACAGCCGGCGCGGCGGAGGTGAGCGCATGTACCCTGTTACCGCAGTCGAAGGCGCCGTCGGCGAGCGCCTCGTGGTTCTGGCCTTGACCTCGGTGAAGTTCGAACTCGCGAAGTACGCCAACAAGCTGAGCAACGTGACCACGTTCGAGTGGACCTTCGACTGGGGCGACGGCGACATCACGTCCGGCGTGTACGCGCCGGCTACGCCCGATACCACGCACAAGTGGACATCGCCAGGTGAGTACGAGGTCCAACTCCAGACGGTGATCGGCGGTGCGCTGCAGTCGTTTTCGTGGCGGGTGAGCGTGGTCTGGGACCGAACGCACACCACCGGTGCCCAGGCAACGCCTTGGGTCGCCGTTGCGCACACTTCACTTCGTGACGACAACAATCGATTTCGCCACTTGGTTTGCCTGCGCCCAGGCAACAGCAACCCGATCGAAACGACAGACGGCAGCGCACTGGAGGTCGGGCAGTGGGGCACGCCAACAGCCGTTGCGTTTGATGACAGCAACAGCTCCGTGCGCATCGCGCTCGACGACGCCCTGCTGCGCCTTCAGGCCGCGTTCGCCTACTCGCTCGGACGCTTGCCGTTCCCTCAAGACCGCATCGACGCCGCGGTTTCCCTGGCCTTTCCGCTGGACCAAATCTGCATGGGGACAAACGACGGATTTCGGCAATTCGTGGCCCTGCTCGAGATGAACTGGCGGCAGGCGGCCATCGATTTTGCGCAGGGGCTTGACTGGCCCTCACTGGCATCGCTGACGCAGTTGATCGCGCTCAATGCGATGACGCTCGATACCTTGGACACCATGCCGTGGGCGGTGGCGGCCTTTGCAGGCGCAGGCGATCGATCAGTCCGCATGGCGGAAGTGATGCGCTGGAACGAGTACGCCCTGCGTGAACTGGACGACAACCAGACCGCGGCCAATGTGCCGGTGTGGTCATGGCGCCGGCAGGTCCAGCAGCGCCTGGAACCGTTGCCCAGGGCACACTGGGAGACCGTATGGCTTTGGGAAGCTGCCCAAGTAGCGAGTCAGGTTGGCTCACTGTTGCTCGATCGCCTCGGCAGCGTCGGTGCACCCGCCAGCGCGACGATCGCGCTGTTCGCCAACCCAGAAACGCGTCAGGTGACGCTGCGGGTTCAAGGCGACCCGGCGTATCTGCCGTTCTGGGCGGTGTTGCAGGTCGGGCCGACCGCCTCGCCAGACGTCGCCATCACCGCGCAGCAGATGGCAAGCGACGCGGACCTGCGCGGCGGTGACCATGTCGCTGGGCGGGCCGTGCTGGTGTGCAATACTGCGCCGGCGCCGGAGCCGCCCAGTACTCGGGCCATGCCGCCCTACACATGGGATGTGGGCCGCGCGCTCGCCGCTTTCGATTCGAACGCGGTCCAGGGGCAGCCTGTTTTCGATGACGTGGTCGCTGAACAAGTGCGGCTCTCGACCCAGCAAGTGGGGCAAGCGATCACGACTGCGCTGATGCAGGATGGCGCAGTCCGCCGCACATTCGCTGCAGCCGGCGACAACTACCTCGTCGACATCGTCCGCCCGGCAATGCCATTGCCGGACCCGCTCAAGATGCGGACCGGGATTCGGCCGCACGCTTTGATGAACCTGCTCGGAGCCGCCGGTCGCCACGTTGGCGGTTCTGCGGTCAGTTTGGGCGGTCTGAACGCCGCCATGCGGCCGCGGTAACCAATCGAGCACGAGGGAGCCATGAAATACATCAACGTACCGACGGGCGCGCTTGTCAGCGGCGCGAACCCACTTACCAAGGACGAACTCGGCAACCCGCTGCGAGTGGGCCACTGCCGCGGCGTCGTGATCGACGTTCGAGTGACTTCAATTTCCGGTGAGTCGCCAGAAGTCACGCCATTGGTCTTCGCCTTGCCGTCGACAGGATCGCGTGTTCCCCTCATCGTCGGAGCGGCGATCGCCACAACCAGCGCCATCCGGCTCACAGTCCTCCCTGAGGTCACGCCCGATCAAATGGCACCGACGACGCCAAAGGTTCAGGCCAGCGCGGCGATGACCGACCGCTTTGACATCGAACTCGTGCTCGCTGCGGGCACGACAGCCACGGTCGAAGTCGGCGTGGCGCTGGTACCATAACTTCCGCGTGTGCCAACCGCCTCGCCCAGCTGCATTGGCCCTCAGTAGCAGGACAAGCCCATGCCCCCCAAGACCGCAGACCCAGGCTTTGACAACCACGCGCAGGAACCTTTCTGCGGTCGCACTTTGGGCAACCCCGTCCAAGTGCCGCAACAGCCGACGCAGGTCGTGCGCCTGGTCCAGTTCTATCGGGCCACGTCGACCAAGGCCGAGCAGGTGACCGTCGATCAAGCGCTGCCGGGTGTGAGCAAGGTCGACATCGAAACCCACGCCGGCCTGCTGTATCGCTACCGCCAAATCTGGCAGTTGCGCAAGGTCGAGATTGGCGATCTGGTGTCGCAGCTCTCGCTCGCGCCAGGCGAACAGGTCGAACTCGCCGTCGAGCGGTTCGAGCGGCGGTCCATGGAACAGTCGCGCGAGGACACGACGCAGATGGACCAGTCGACCGAGTCCACCTCGGCCGATCGTGAGGCTTTGTCGGTCACACAGACAGCCGCGCGTGCAAATCAGTGGTCGGTGAGCGGCACCTTGAGCTACGGTGTGGCCGGCGCCGGGCCTTCGGCCTCCGTCACTGCGAGCTACGGCGAACAGGCCAGCAATGCGCTCACCAATACCGTCAACAGTGTGCATGAACAAACGCGCAAGGCTGCGACGGCACTCAAGACCCAGACCAAGATCGCCGTGAAGGCGACGACCAAGACGACGACCAAGACGACGCAAACCCGCAAGATCGGCAACCCAAGCGAAACACAGACTTTGCAGATTTGGGGATATGAACTCTACAAGAACTTTCGGGTGGCCACCGCGGTCGATACCGTGGAGCCGGCCCTGCTGGTGCGCGTTCGACCGCTATCGTTTGACAGCCAGTTCCTAGTGACACGATCGGGGTTCTTGCGGGAGGCGCTGTTTGATGCCGCGCTCCAAGACGTCTTGGATGATGCGATTGGCGCGGCGCGGCAGATGGGGCCTTTGGCCGGAGGCGGCAAGGCGGTCGACCAGATCGAGATTGACGCGCTGACTGCGTTGCTTCTCGGCGGCACGGTGGACGTTGGGTATGCCGTTGGTGCGGCTAGCCTGCCGGATCCTAAGCTGGGCTCGAAATCCAGTATTGACGAGTACGACGCGTGGGTATCGGTCGGGCTAGGGCCGCTGTTTGCGCAATGGGCGTACCTCAAACTGCTTTGGCAGGCCCACTTCGACTACGTGAACACGCTGAAGAAGATGAGCAAGTCTGCTGTGCCGGAGCCGACCATTTGGAGCGTGAACCAAGTTGGCCTGCTGCGCGAGTTCGCACGTTCCGCCAAGGCTACGGCCAACCCGGACGCACTCAAGGCGCTGCTGGGAGGCGCCGTAGACGGAACAGGCGCCGCCGCGAAACAAAAACCGAACGATCCTGGCAGCCTGCTGGCGCGGGTCGTCGTCCAGTTCATGATGGCCATTGACACGCTGCTCGGTCCGACAGAGGATGCAACCAGCGGGGGGCCATCCCCAGGTGCGCGTGCCAGTTTGCAGTCTGTGTTGGACCATCTGAATGACTACGCCGACCACTACACCGGCCGCTACTTGCGCTGGATCGAGCGGGCCGTCGGGCGCGAGTTCCTTGGTCGGATGGTCAATGCCGTGCTCCACGGCGCGACAGGGATCGACAAGTTCAGTGCGTACTTTCCGTTCCAAGACGCTTACCGCCTGGACGACCTCCAGGTCAACGGCTGCAACATCTTGTTGCCTGTTCGCCTGAACTTGACGGAGTTGAACAGCAACGCCTCGCTGCAAGACTCGATACCGGCTGCCTTGGCAATCCAAATGAACGAGGCGCTCAAGGCGGCGGGCGAGTTGTCGCAATGCGGATCTGCGGTCGACTCCTTGGTGGCGGAGGCGATGGCGCAACCCGATGCGCAGGCAGGACTTGCCGAATTGGTGAGCAGCGTGAAGGCCATCGCCAAAGTCGGCGGACTACAGGGCTTTGGGTCAGGGCAACAGGCGAGCAATGGGACGAGTGGCGGCGAAGGAAAGCCGGGTGTTGCGCCGCTTACGATCCTTGGCGGCTCGTCAAATAAGGCAGCGGCAGAGCAGCAGAAAGCACCACCCCCGGTTTCCGATTCTGCGCTCATGAAGATCAACCCCAAGGATCTGTTGCAGGTTGCCGACGACGTGCGGGTCGTCATCGATGGAGTGCACCTTGTGGCCGGGTTTGCATAGCACTCCCCGGCGAACTGCGCGGCGACCGGCCGGGTATCTGCTACCGCAATGAGCATGGAAGGGCACGTTTCGGTCCACATGGCGTGGAAGCCTCGCCAAGGGCCGGTTCAGATTGACCCCCTGCCGCTCTATGCGCACTTGCCGTGGCACAGCCCGGCGGACGAGCAGACCCAGAATCGCCAAAACCGAGTGGTCACAGCATCCATCGCTGGCCGTTGCGCCACGTTGAGCGGCATTGCCGAATTCCAGGCATCCTTAGGGACTGGAAAACAATAAGTCGATCACTCTCACATCAGGGCGGAGCCGCGAGTCGGACCTTTGGTCCGCGAGCTGGCGACCCACTGAGCAAGCAAACGGGCCCAAGAAATGATTGAGTAAATCATTTCCGGGCCCTTACCGCCGACGGCAGCAATGGCGACCGCAAGCCAAGCACTGGTCCGACCGCCCATCGTGGCACGTGCCCATGTGGCCGGCGCGGCGGCCGTTGAAGTCCGCTTCTTTCGGTTGGTCCACTCGTTGAAATTCCAGAACGGGCGCTACGTTGGTGCTGTCGAGGTCGATGCGAAAACAACGCCACTGACTCTGAGCATGGCCGCCCCCAGCATGGCAACCTACGCCGCGGCTGGCGACAAGTCATCAACTGTTTACGAGTCGCACCCTATCGATGCCCTAGAACTTGTCCAGCGACTCGCTGGCACGGCGACCACGCCTGCGCCGACAGGTGCACGATTGGTGACTGAACCGGTTGTCCCGCTGTCGAATGTCCGGCACCCGCTCTTGCTGCTGCAAGGAGATGCGGCCGCGGGGACGGCTGCAAAGCCTGGAATTGGCGGGGCGTACCAAGTGCTCCGCTCGGGCCATAATCTGACTGACCTCGCCACCCCGGACAAGCGTGCGCCCACGGTCGCGTGGATCCACACGGACGAGTACTACTGGACCAAGAATGGCAAGGGCCCGCTCGCTCCCGTCTTCCCGTCTGCCGATGTCGCCCAAGTGTTTGCGTCAAACCTGGCACCGAAAACGGGTGTGTCGCTGCGCGGCGGCGCCTTGCTTGGGCGTTTCGCGCTCACTGAACCGAAGGAACGCGCGCCTTGTGGTTGGCTTGCACCCGATGTCAAGTGCAACGAAATCTCGAGCGGGGCCTTGCCAAAACTAGACGAAAAAGTCGTTGAGCAAGTTGATACGCCCTGGCTGGCGCAATCGGCACTTGAGCGGCACAAACTGGCCATTCGACAGCCGTCTGCGCGCCAAGTACTGTTTACAGCCGGGCTTTGCGCCGTTCGAGCGGAGGTTTGGGCGACGCCAAAAAGCCAATCGAAAGACGGCGAACCTGTGGGGTCAGCGCAGGCGCCAGCGGCCGTGGCGATTGGCCATTTCGACTTCCTTGCAAGGGATCCGGCCGACACGCTCGTGGTGGTGGCGCACAGCAACGGCGACGAGATTGGCTTGGGCCGACTTGATGCGGCCCCGTATTTCCCATGGGTGTCCATTCGTGCCTGGCTGCGCGCGGTGACCGACGATCGAGCGTCGATGCGCGCGCCCTGGGCCGTGCAGTTGCCCAACGTGGTGAACGTTGCCCAAGCACAACAAGGCAAGACCCAAAAACTTGGGCCACCGCCGCGCTTTGCGCCGATCTTGTGTCTGATGTCCTGCAGTGGGGCGAAGGGCACGAAGCAGACGGCCGACCTGCTGGACTATACTGAGCCACGGCCGCTGGCCTCAGGGGGTGCTGCGGCGTTCCTGGCAGTCTTTGCGACGAATTTCAGCAGGCCTGTCTACCAAATCGGGCTACCAATCGGCGGAACAGTGGCGGTCATTGGCGCGCAGGCGGCCGTCGCCGGGCGGGCTGTTGGTGCGGTATTGGCCGAGATCCAGGGCGGCAGAGCCGGGCCGGCAGTGCCGGTGACGGGTAAGCGTGCGAAGGGCGAGCGGCGCGATACGAACAATGCGATGATCATTCGGGCGTTGCAGTTGTACTCGTTTTGGACGGCGGTGCTGGGGGATGGGGAGGTCTCGTACAACCCGAATTCCGGCGAAACACTGTTTCGGCGCGCCAGCGTCGGCGTGGTCTACTCGGTTTGGGGTGTCGTCAACCCTGGCTTGGGGCCTGGCGCTGAGGGTTTCTTGATGCGGGCGCCGGTGCGGGAGCGTGACACGCTAAAGGCGGCAAATGCCGCTATGGGCGCTCCTGAGGTCCACAGTGATTTGATGAAAGAGGAAGACTGGCATGCTGTGGTACATTTCTGGGAGTTCACCCTCACCAAGCTATTCTCGCGTCGGTACACCTACTTCGCAGAATCGTTTGCCGCTCGCAAGAATGCTTCTGTTCAGAAACTGAGCCCTTTTGGCTTGCGTACAGGGTACAGTAGTGATTTCGATCATTGATTTGGCTGTGTTGTCGGCAGGCTTCTTCTTGCAGACGAGATACGCCTTGACCGAGCTGAATCGAGACGGTGAACCGATCGACCTACAAAATCTTGCACTCCCGGTCGAATTGCTGCCCGAGGGCTTGGACAAGAGCGATCTGTTCTGGCCAGCGATTCACGGAAAGTGGCCAATGTTCTCTGAATCTTGTAATGAGGACGCCGCCTGGACTGCACCGTATCGGCCGCGGCGACTGGCGCTATGGTGGTACTTGAAGTGGCCGTGGCAATGTGAGTTGCTGCACTGGCTGACGACGTGCAAGGCTGATGTCTGCGAGGGCATTCGCTTCGCCGGCGAGCGCGAAGACCCGCCCTTTCATGTGCACGCCCCAAGGTACGGCTTGGCTGTGCGCTGTGACGAGACGCTTGACCATTCAGGACCTCGTTTTAGCATGGGCTTTGCCTGCGAGTTTGACCGGCCAGGGTGGTATCGGTGCAGGGGCGGCGCCGACGAGGAATTCAGCGAATCCGACACCTGCCCTTTTTGGCGTCCAAACTGCTTCCCGTGCGCAACACCTGCAGACCTGCGCGCCCGACGCGATTGGATTCGCACCCAGGAATTTCGCCCAAACGGCAGCCTCATCCGGCGGCCGCCCTGACCAATCCGGAGTGTCGTCTTCGTAGTAATCCCCCCCTTCGCGACCATTGTTGCCCCGCGGGCCACGGCACCGACCTTGCTGAAAGGCAACGCTTGTCCGTCACAGGCGCCCGAGCCCTTGCCCCGCCCACGCCAAAAAGCCCGCCAACGCCAACCAGTCCTCAGCCACCTCCAAATTCCCAAGGCCCGGCGCGTGCGTGTTATCCTCGCGCCACCGCCGCGCTTTTCCGCGGCCCCGGCCGCCCGCAATGGCCCGCCAGTTCAACACCGCCCACGCCAACCGCGCTGAGTGGCACTACACCCTGCCGCCGTTGCAGCGCCTGCCGCCGGGCACCGAGCAACTGGTCCACGACCGCTTCTACTTTGTGCTGCACGCTCCGCGCCAGTCGGGCAAGACGACGTGCGTGATGGCACTCGCCGACAACACGCAGCGGAGACCGGCCAGGCCTTCACCGCAGCCGCTGTCGGGTGTCAGCGGCCCCAAGAAAGCGCCGTATCCCGGCGAAAACCGCATTTGCAGCCATCCGCGCCCGCCGGCCCCGCGCGCGCCAGCGGCGATTTCCTGCAAAAAGCCCTGTCGTTACAGTCGGACCGAGTTTGTTCACGGCGTCGCCGCGTGCGGCAAACTCGTCCTGCCGGACCGGGTGCGGGCGCAGGGTCCGGCCCAGGGTCGGCTTCTGCCGCAAGCCCGCGGGTTCGGCCTGACCCGGCCCTGTTCCCGTTCCTGTGCCTGCCTGCCGCCACAGCGCCGAACTCGCGGCCAGACGAAACCGGCGGCAACTGACCCTGAGGGCCTGGCGCGGCACGGGCGTGCGTGGCCATTGTGGGCTGGCACGGACGGCGACCCGGCTGCGGATGCCCCGCAGTACCACGGACACCGCGACCAGGCGAGCGCTTCAGCGTCAGCCGGCCGCGCCGGACAGGCGCAGGCCCAGGTGCAGGTTCAGTTGCCCGTCCGATGGCACGCCTCGCCCGGCAGGGCGTCGTCGTGTCGCCGCAGCCTCGCAAGACGCTGATCTCCATCCGTCGGGGCCAGACCTCGTTGTGCGATCCGTACCGAGCGCAGGGCTACATGGGCTACCGACTTTCAACAGGCGCATCCGGCGCCGGCCGCTGCCCCGTTCCATCGGCCGCCGTGCCCGCCACCGGCAGGTGCGCAGCTTCGGCGGCGCGGCGCAACACCACCGTGTAGGGCCGTTCGCTGGGTCGGCCGCCGCGGGCCTCGACCACCACGCGGTAGGCCCCGGGCGCCAGGGCCAGCAGCGCCTTGGCCCCCTGCGGACCGGCTGCCAGGCGCAACACGTCGCGCCCGGCCACGTCCTGCACCGCACAGGTCAGGCCCGGCGCGCCGTCACCGCCGCACGCCAATTCCAGGCCTTCGGGGACCGCCGCCTCGCGGAGATCCAGCCCAAAGGCATCGCGGTCGCCTTGCGGCACCAACACGCCGCGCCGCTGCCAACCGCCGCCGGGCAGGGTGGGCCCGTCGCCCACCGGCAGCAGCGCCGCGGCGGGCAGCCACGCGAGGCCGCCGGCCGTTTCGTCGCCAGCCTCGGCCTCCCAGGCCAGGGCGTCAACCGGCGTCCACCGCACGCTGTACGGGTCGTTGGCGACGGTGGCGCCCGCGGGAACGGCGCGCAACTCGATGCGGATGGGCTGCACGCCGCCGGCCAATGCCGGCACGCGCGCGACCCCTCCCGCGGGCACGGCGAGGGTCCACGCCGGCGCTGCGGCTGCGGCGAACTGGACCCCCAGACCGGCCGAGGACGGCGCCTGCAGCGCCAACCCCACAACCTGGCCCACAGGCACCGGCAGCGCCAACTGGTCCACGTCGCCCAGACCGCCCAGCACGCCGGACACCCTTTGCTCGATCGGTTGGTAGGGCACGGTCCACGGGTGATCGGGCAAGTCGTTGGGCTCGCGCTCCTGCGGAATCAGCTGAGCGCACTCCTGCGCTCGGGCGCAGCCGGTCGGCAGCCACGGCTGCACACCCACGGCGTAAGGGCTGTCCGGGGCTTGGCCCTGCTTGACGCGCAGTTGCAGCAGCGATCCGGCCGGCAGCGCGTGCAGGTCGAGGTTGGGGATGAGCACCGGTTGCCCTCTGGGCGGGGTGCGCACCAGCACGGGCTTGCCGTCTGGAGCGGCAATCGCCAGTTCCCACTGCACATCGGGCGCGCCCGTCACCGACAGCGCCATTGCGTCGCCGGGCTGGACGCCTGCGGCGGACAAGGCAAACTGGTCCACGTCGCCCTCTGGCGACAGCGTGCCCTGCAACGGCGCGCCAACCGCGAGCACGGGCAGGTCGGGTCGCGGCGTGTCGTCGGGTTCGAGCACCTCGCCCGGCTGCGCAGGCCGCGAAAAGACTGCAAGTTCGTAGGATCCTCCGGGCGCTTCGCCGGCCTTGGCCTTGCCGGCCCGGCACACGACGCGCACCATCGATGCACCGGCGGTGGTGCCGAGCGGCCCGAACGCCGGGCGCACGCCGCGCACGAACTTCGCCCTGCGCAAGAGCCGCGTGCCCGCGTCATCGTGGATTTCCAGTTCCGCGCACGGTGGGCCGCTGCGCAACTCGACCTGCATGGCCTGGCCGGGCGCAACCGCCGGCAAGCGAAACCAGTCGGCGTCGATCGTCGTTGGCGCAGGCGGGGTCTTGGGCCGCTTGCCCTTGGGCGGCTTGGCGTCGGCGGGCGGCAGTTCGACGGGCGCGGGTGCCGGGGTCGGCGACAGCGCCCCTTGGACCACGGCGTTGGCGCTGAGCGGCTGGGCGCGGTCGGGGCTGTCGTTGGGTTCGGTTTCCGTGACCCGTTCTGCGCGCACCACGGCACCCGTGGCGCTGGCGACGGCCTGCGGCCCCGCGGGGGCGACAATGTCGGGGAACAGGTCGCGCGAAGCGATCGGCGCGTCGGCCTGGCGCCGGCACCCGGGGACGGCGGCGACGCCCGCCGCGAACGCGACGGCGGCGGCTATGGCCCGTCGCACCGTTTGATGACTTCGCCGGTGATGTCCAGCGCTTCGCTGACGTAGATGGCGACCTGGCGGTTGAGCACGACGCCCAATCCGCGCTCCTTGGCGATGGCGTCGACCTTGGTCTTGATCGTCTCCTCAATGGGCTTGAGCAGTTCGCTCTCCTTCTTGGCCAACTCGTCGACGATTTCGCGCTTCTTCTTTTCGTGCTCAAGCACGTCGCCCTCGAACTTGCGGCCCTTGTCCTGCAGCGCAATGACCTTGGCCTTGAGTTCCTCGGTCGGCTTGCCGCCATTGGCCTGCAGGGCGTTTTCGATCTCCTGCCGGGCGCTGACCAGCTCTTTTTCGCGCTTGGCGAGGTCCTTTTCGCGCGCCTCCAACTGGCCTTGCTTGGCCTTGCGCAGGTCGTCGAATTTCTTCTGGGCGGCCTTGCCGGCGACGGTGGTCTTGAGGACCTTTTGCAGGTCCACGATGCCGATCTTGACCTCGGCCTGGGCAGGCGCGGCCAGGGGCGCCGTTCCCGCCGTCGCCGCGACGGTCAGGGCCAGGGCGCAGAGCCAACTGCGTGCCGTGAAATTGGGGGCCATCGCCGTCACCTCGGATCGTGCGGCGGATGCGCGGCCGCAAAAGGCGGCAAAAGGTAGGGCAGCGGGCGGTGGTGTCAAGCCAAGGGATGCGGGCTACAGGGCGACCTGTTCCAGCTTGCCCTGAATGTACAGGCTGCCCTGCAAGCTGTCGGTCTGGATGCGAACGAAGCCCTGGCCGCCGGTGCCGCCCTTGCCACCTGCGCCGGGCCCACCGCCGCTGCCACCCGTGCCGCCGCCATTGAGCGCCTGGCCCCCCGATCCGCCCGACCCAAAACCAATGCCGGCTCCGCCGCCCGGCCCGCCCTTGGCGCTGACCGCCGCCTGCAACGTAACCGCAGGAGCAATCAGGTGCAGCGTGCCGCCACCGCCGCCGCCGCCGCCGCCGCCGGCACCCGACCTACCCGACCCGCCGCCGCCCCCCGAGGGCACCTTGACGGTAATGAGGTTCTTGCCACCGGCACCGGCCAGGTCGGACCCGGAACCCACGCCGCCCAGGCCACCATCGGCCAGAACGCCGTTGCCAGCGACGAGCACCTGGGTCGCAGCGCACAACAAGAGCGCGCCACCGCCGCCGCCGCCACCACCGCCGCCGCCTGGCATGCCCGGGCTTCCGCCCGCAGCGGTGCCCTGGGTGCTGCCGCCACCGCCGCCAAACCCGCCCAGGCCACCGAAACCGCCAGCCGCCCCGCCCGATCCGCCGGCAAGCAGCGAGGCCTGGCCAAACGGTGCCCCTGGGTTGCTTTCTCCCGCTGGCGACGCGCACATGGACCCAGCGCTTCCGCCGGGCGTGGCTCCATAGGCCGCACCGGGCCCAGGTGCGGCCGTGGGCGCGAAGCCGTTGCTGCCGGGCTGCCCGCCATCGGAGCGTCCGCCACCGCCGCCACCTGAACCGCCGCAGCCACCGCCGCCGCCGCCACCACCGGCTCCCGCTCCCCCGGTATTGCCCTTGCCTCCGGAGCTGCCACACCCTCCAGCGGGCCCGGCACCCGGTCCGTGGCCCATGCCGTTGCTTGGTACGCAGCCGGGACCGCTGACAAAACCGCCACCGTCAAAGCCACCCCCGCCTGCCGGCCCCTTGCTACCTCCCGAGTTCGGCGAGCCGTTGCCACCATTGCCGCCCTTGAGGTCGATCGCGCCCAACATGTCGATGGCACCGGCCGAAAGGATCGCCAGCGCCCGCTTGCCCTGCACCTTGACCACGGCACCAGCCAAGACCTTGAAAACCTTGGTGTCCAGAACCAGGATGTTCGGCACGGGCGCACCCACGCCGGGATCAGGGGGCTGGACCTCGTACACGCCCGGCGCGCCGGCCGGCACCAGGACCGTGCTGCCGCTCGTCACCGTGCCGGCGTCGGTGTCGATGACCGTCGCTGCCGACAGGATGAGGTCGCCCAGCGCCCCAGTCGGCGCCTTGCCCACGATCCCGCAGTTGACCGCGGCCTTGCTGCACTTGCCGTTGACGCATTGGCCTTCCAGGCATTGGTTGGGGCCTGTGCACGGGTCGCCCAGCTTGCACGCCGGTCCGCCGGCCTTGCATACGCCGCCCGCGCAGGCGTCGGGGTTGGTGCAGGGGTTGTTGTCGTTGCAGGCTGCGGTGTTGGGCACATAGTCACAGGCGCCGGTCTTGGGGTCGCAGCCGTCGTTGGTGCACGGGTTGGCGTCGTCGCACTTCTTGGCCGGGCCGTTGGCCTTGCACACCCCCGACGCGCACGTGCCCGGGTTGCAGCTGTCGCCGCCGACGGCACACGGACCGGCCGGGGCATTGGCGACCAGACATTGGCCGGCCTGGCAGGTTTCCGTGGTGCACGGGTTGCCGTCGTCGGGGCACACGCCGGTGGGGCAGGTGCCGGTGCAGCCGGGGATTGCTGCGTACTTGCAGGTGCCCGTCTGCAGATCGCAGGTGTCGGTGGTGCACGGGTTGGCGTCGGCGCAGTTCTTGGGCTTGCCGCCCTGGCAGGCACCTTGCGCGCAACTGGCGCCCTGGTTGCACGGGTTGCCGTCATTGCAGGCGGCCCCGCTGCCCAGGGCCACGTTCTTGCAGACGCCGGTCGCGTCGCAGCTGTCGATGGTGCAGGCGTTGGCGTCGTCGCAACCCTTGGCCTGGCCGCCGGTGCAGTTGCCGCCGGTACACTTTTCACCCGCGGTGCACGCCTGGCCGTCTTCGCAGGGCGCGCCTTCGACCTTTGGGGTGTACTTGCAGCCGCCGTCGAGCAGGTTGCATTTGGCGTCCACGCACGGGTCGGCGCTGCTGCACGGCTTGGGCTTGCCGCCGCTGCACGACCCACCCGCGCACAGGTCGCCGACCGTGCACAGGTTGTCGTCGTTGCAGGGCGCGCCGTCGTCGGGCTTTTGGACGCACCCGCTCGCCGCCGCGCACGAATCGACGGTGCACGGATTGCTGTCGTTGCAGTCCTTGGCCTTGCCGGCGAGGCACACGCCGTTGCTGCACTGGTCGCCCACGGTGCAGGCGTTCTGGTCGGCGTCGCAGGGCAGGTCGCCCGGTTGGTGGCTGCAGCCCTTGGCCGGGTCGCAGACATCGGTGGTGCACTGGTTCTTGTCGTCGCATGCGGCGTCGTCGGTCAGGCCGTTGCAGTCGTTGTCCAGACCGTCGCAGGTCTCCTTGGCCGCGGGGGGCGCTTGGCACGCCGACAGACCGCCCACGGCGCACGCGCGTACACCTGGGCATTGGCCGATGACCTTGCCGCCCGAGTCCTTGGCAACGCTGCTGCAGGTGGTCGAGAGTTTCTTGGCGATGGCAGCTTCCGAGCAGACGCACAGGGCGGGTTCGCCGCCAGAGACTTCGGGCTGGCGCTGGCACTGCTTGGCCGGCTTGCCGCTGGTCGAGGTCACGTCGGCGCACTTGTAGCCCGCGGGGCACTCGCCGTCCGCCGCGCAGGGCGTGCCGCAAAAACGGCCCTGGGCGCCCTGGTCGATGCACACCGACTGGCCGGTGCCGGTGCCTTGGACCTGGCAGTCCAGATCGGTCGAGCACGGGTCGCACAGCCGCGCGTACGGGTCCACGCACGCAAAGAAGGTGTCGCCGGTGCCCGTGGTGACCGAGCTGCACTTCTGGCCGGCGGGGCAGTCCGAAACGCAGACCTTGGCGCAGAACTTGCCCTTGCTGGTGTCCAGGCACAGCGAGTTGTCGCAATCGCCGTTCTGGCTGCACGGGCAACCAGCGCCGCCGGGGCACGCCGCCTTGGCGTCGTGGTTGGCGGTATCGAGCAGACGGCCGCCTGCCGCGTCGCCGCCGAGCGTACTGTCAAAGCCCGAGATGCCGCCGGCATCCGCCAACGTGAACTCGCCAGAGGGCGCCGGGTCGGCGCATCCGGGGACGATGGTCACAGAGAAAACGACAGCAACGTGGCGGGTCTTCATGCCGCCGATGGTACGCCGCTTGCCGGCTACTTGCCAGTCGGTGTGACGTCGGCCGGCGCCAGGGCGGCCACGGCCTCGGCAAAGCGGTCGGCGTCATCGCCCTGCAGGCGCGCCCGCAGGATGCCGGTTGCATCGAACACGTCGAGCACGGGCAGGCCGGCGGCGTCGGGCAGGTAGTGCGACCACTGCTCGGCTTGCCACTCGGTCGCGTCGACCTTGCGGATCACTACGTCGCCAGCCGGTCGCGCCTTGGCAAACGCCTCCAACTGCGGCCCCAACTTGACGCACGGCGCGCACCAGGTCGCCCAGTAGTCGACGATGGTGATCTTGCCGGGGACCACCAGCGCCGCCACCTCTGCCACCTTGGCCTTGTCGCCGACGACGGCGAGTTTGGGGCGCTCTGCGACCGGGGCCGGCGCAGGCGGGTCGGCGAAACAGCGGTTCACGCTCATGCCAAAGAACAGCGACGGCCCCTGTACGATCTGCTGGCCGTTGACGTCGTTGAAAACCGGCATGCGATAGGACGCCGAGAACCCGAGCCAATCCATGGGATTGCTGAAAATGCCCGGCGAAACGTAGACGTTGGTGCCGCCGCCATTGGGAAACGACTCTCGCGGCCCGTCCAGGCCTTTGGGCGCGTAGGTCGGCAGCCCGCGGTGCTGCACGTCGCCGACCACGCCCAGCGACAGGTAGCGTTCAACCGCGGTGACCCGCACCCCCAGGTTGGCGCGGATTTCGTCGCCCCAGCCAAAGCCGTCGGCCGCGGTCGTTTGCGGCGAGCGCCACTGCGCGCCAGCGTGGACCAGCAGCCGCGACAGCGGCGCCCAGGCAAAGTCGGCGTCGGCGAGCAGCCACCACACGCCGCGGCCGATGTTGAGCTCGCGGGTGCCCCCGCTGGAGCTCTGTTCGACCAGGAAACTGCTTTGGGTCTGGGCGGCCAGATAGACGCCGGTCGGGGCGACTGCGCCGAGCGACACACCAAGCCGTGGGCCGATCTTGAGGTCAAACAACTGGTTGACGTCCTGGCGCAGCCGCATTTCGAGGTCGCCGACGCCGGTGTAGGTCGAATCCGGCATCAGGGCCTCGGCCTTCCAGATCTCGACCCACGGCACGATGGCGGTCAGGCCCATGCCCCACGGCGCGTCCACCCCGACGGACAGCGTCGCCAACTGCATCTTGATCTTCATCTGCAGGTAGTTCTCGATCTCGGCCTTGCCCTCGTAGAGCTGGTCGGCGCCGGACTGCAGATAGACGACCGCCGCGCGGGCGCGCCACGCATTGGTGGCCGCCGCCGGGTTGGCGCTTGTGCTCAGGGCGTCTCCCACCGGGAGCGACGGATTGGCTCAGGTCGCGCACTGGGCCCAGGCGGACCCGCTGCACACCACGGCCACCGCCGCCGCGATCGCGGCGAGGACGCACGGGGACTTTCTTTTCACAGGTTCTCGCGGTTCGGCCGGGCTGGCGGCCTACTTCATGAACGGGGCGATGATGCCGCCCACGCCAGTTGCCGGAAGGCCGTTGACCTTCTTGAGCACCTTGCGGGTCTTGGCGTCGATGACCAGGTTGAGCGGCGTCGAACCTGCGACGTTGATCGGCGCAACGTTGCGGTCCGGGTCCACGCCGACCGCGCCCTGGCCCTTGAAGCTCTTGATCCAGTCCTTGGCCAGCTGCAGCGTGGGCATTGAGCCCTGCTGCGTGCCGTCGTAGAGCACCTGGTAGATGCCGAGGTCTGGATATTTGGCGAGCAGCGACTTGAAGGTCGTGGTCTCTTGTTTGCAGGGCCCGCACCAGCCGGCGGCGACGTTCAGGAGCACCACCTTGAAGCCGAGGTCGGCGTATTCGCTGAGCTTGATGATGCGTGGCTCTTCGTTGCCGGTGGTCGTGGCGAGCAGGCTGCCGTCGCCGTCGGTGTCGAGGAAGCCGACCATGGCGAAGTCGTCGAGGATGTCGCCCTCTTCAATGTGCTTGTTGAGCTTGGGTACGCATTTGGGGGCCGTCTTGTCCGAGGGCACGCACTGCTTGCTCTTGCTGGCGCCGATGCCGACGCAGCCGTAGCCTTTCAGGCAAACATCGCCGGCCTCGCATGGGGCGCTGCAGAACTGTTCCTTGGTGTGGTTGTAGGTCAGGCACATGCCCCCGGCGCCGCCGTCTTTGGTGGCGCAGTTGTCGGTTGCGCCGCACGCCGCGCACAGGCTGCCGTCGCCCAGACACGAACCGGAGTTGTGGACGCACGCAGCGCCGCCCTCGGCCACCTCTAGGCATTCGGCATAGCGTGGGCACTCGAAATGACCCAAGTTGCACGACCGCGAGCAGAACTTGTCGGTGCCCATGGCGATGCAACGGCCGCCGGGTCCGCACTGGGCGTCGTTGGCGCAGGGCGAACAGAAGTCGCGGCGCGTGCACAGCTTCTTGTCGGTCTTGTCGGGGTTGACGCCCTGCTTGGTGCAGGCAAACCTCTCGGGGCAGTCCTGGTCGGCGGCACACTGGACCGTGCAATAGACCTGCGCCGAGTCCTTGCTGGCCCCGCCGATGCACGACAGGCCCTCTGGACACGCGCCGGTGATCGCACAGGAGGAGCCGATGTCGGGATTGAACACGGGTCCAGTGGTCGGTTCGCCGTCCGCTCCCCCCGAACCGGCGTCGGCCTTGCTGGCCACGGTGGCGTCCGACTCGATGATGCCACCGCCGGTGCCGACGGTCGCCTGGTTGGCGTCTTCGGCGACGGGAGCTGATGTGCCCGAGGTCGGCGTGGAGGCCACACATGCCGGTAGGGTGCCCGCGCAGCAGATTGCAGCTGCGAAGAACCGCCAACGATAGAAAATGCCCATGATGCGTGCCCCTTGAAGTGGGAAGGTCGATGCGGTGGGTGGGTCGACCGCGCGATTGGGTCGACTGCGTTTGGGTCGACTGGGTGATCGGGTTGCTGAGGTGTGGGGCCCGGGCGAGCCCAATCCCCGGCCGCGGGCAAACTGTACAGGATACGGCGGCGATGGCGTTGTGACAACCGCATTTTTTGCGCAGCCCGGCTGGCCATCTTGCCTTGCCGCGCGCAGCGCGACGGCCTATCGTCCGCGCCATGCCCGACGCCCCGAAAAAACACGACGAATTGCCCAGCCCCCCCGACCTGGTGCGCCTGAGCAAGCGCATGGCCGAGCTAGGGCTGTGTTCGCGCCGCGAGGCCGACGACTACATCGCTCGCGGTCTGGTCGAGGTCGACGGCCAGGTGGTCGCTGAACTCGGCAGCAAGGTGCGGCGCGATCAGAGCATTGCGCTGCGGACCCAGGCGGCGCGGCAGCAGGCGGCATTGGCGACCGTGCTGCTGCACAAGCCGGTCGGCTACGTGTCCGGCCAGGCCGAGCACGGCTACCCGCACGCGATCGAGCTCGTGGTCGAAGCCAACCGCGACCGCAGCTTCGGCGGCGGCGAACTGCGGCCCGAACAGCGCAAGGGTTTGGTTGCCGCCGGCCGGCTGGACATCGACAGCACCGGCCTTTTGGTGCTGACCCAGGATGGCCGCGTCGCCCGGCAGTTGATCGGCGAGGACCGCCAGGTGGACAAGGAATACCTGGTGCGCGTTCAAGGCGCAGTCACACCCGAGGCGATTGCCGCCCTGCGCCACGGTCTGTGGCTGGACGGACAGGCCCTTTTGCCCGCGCAGGTCGATCGACCCAACCCCGACCAGTTGCGGTTCGTGCTGCGCGAGGGCAAGAAACGCCAGATCCGCCGCATGTGCACGCTGGTCGGCCTGGAAGTCATCGGGCTCAAGCGCATCCGCATCGGCCAGGTGCGGCTGGGCCGGTTGGCGGTCGGCCAGTGGCGGTTCTTGCGGCCGGGCGAGCATTTCTGACCCGCTGGCCCTTGCCGGCCGCCCCCAGCCTGCTTACTTGCGCGCGCGCACGCGGCCGGGCGCCGCGGTGCTTGCTGACAACTTCCAAGCGGCTGCTGTATCCATCGGGCCGCACGAGGTTTCCATGAGTGACAATACCTTCGGCGTGCGGTCCGTTCTGACCGTCGGCGGCCGCGACTACACCTACTACAGCCTGCCGGCGCTCGAAAGGGCCGGCCATCCCATGGCGCGCCTGCCGGTCTCGATGCGCATCTTGCTCGAGAACCTGCTGCGCCACGAAGACGGTTCGTCGGTCAAGCGCGCCGACATCCAGACCGTCGCCGGCTGGCAGCCGACCCGGCACCCCGAGGTCGAGATCGCCTTTCGGGTCGCGCGGGTGATCCTGCAAGACTTCACCGGCGTGCCGGCCGTCGTCGATCTGGCGGCCATGCGCGACGCCATGACCCGCTGGGGCGGCGATCCGAACAAGATCAACCCGCTGCAACCCGTCGATCTGGTCATCGACCACTCGGTGCAGGTGGACCACTTCGGTTCGGCGGCGGCGCTGCACCTGAACGCCGACCTGGAGTTCGATCGCAACAAGGAGCGCTACCAGTTGCTGCGCTGGGCCCAGACGGCGTTCTCGGGCTTCTCGGCCGTGCCGCCCGACACCGGGATCGTCCACCAGGTCAACCTCGAGTTCCTGGCGCGCACCGTGTTCGCCATGCAGACCGGCGACAGCTGGCTGGCCTACCCCGACACCTGCGTCGGCACCGATTCGCATACGCCGATGGTCAATGGCCTGGGCGTCGTCGGCTGGGGGGTCGGCGGCATCGAGGCCGAAGCGGCGATGCTCGGCCAGCCGATCACCATGCTGCTGCCCGAAGTCGTTGGCTTTCGCCTGCACGGCAAGCTCAAGGAGGGCGTGACGGCGACGGACCTGGTGCTGACGGTCGTGCAACTGCTGCGCAAGCACGGCGTGGTCGGCAAGTTCGTGGAGTTCTTCGGCCCGGGGCTGTCGAACTTGGCGCTGACCGACCGGGCGACGTTGTCGAACATGGCCCCCGAATACGGCGCCACCATCGGCTACTTCCCCATCGACGACAAGACCCTGGAGTTCCTCAGGTTCAGCGGGCGCTCCGACGAGAACGTGGCGCTGGTCGAGGCGTACGCCAAAGCCCAGGGAATCTACCGCACCGACGCCACGCCGGACCCCGAGTTCTCGTCGGTGCTGGAGTTGGACCTCGGCAGCGTGGAACCCTCGCTCGCCGGCCCCAAGCGCCCGCAGGACCGGGTGGCGCTCGGCCAGGTCAAGCAGGCGTTCGCCAAGGAGTTGCCGGGCCTGATCAAGCCCGGCGCCGCCGCCGATGCGACCGCCACCACCGCTGACGGCCACACCATCGGCCATGGCTCGGTGGTCATCGCCGCCATCACCAGTTGCACCAATACCAGCAACCCGAGCGTGCTGATGGCCGCGGGCCTGCTCGCGCGCAACGCCGTGCGCAAGGGCCTGCGCGCCAAGCCGTGGGTCAAGACCTCCCTGGCGCCCGGGTCCAAGGTGGTCACCGAGTACCTGGGCGCGGCTGGACTGCTCGGCGACCTGGAAGCTCTAGGTTTTCATGTCGTGGGTTACGGGTGCACCACCTGCATCGGCAACTCGGGGCCGCTGCCCGAACCTGTCGAGGCGGCCATCGCCCAAGGCAAACTCGTCGCCGCGTCGGTGCTGTCCGGCAACCGCAACTTCGAGGGCCGCGTGCATGCCGCGGTGCGCGCCAACTACCTGGCCTCGCCGCCGCTGGTGGTGGCCTACGCGCTGGTCGGCGACGTGAACACCGACCTGACGACGCAGCCGATCGGCAGCGACTCCCATGGCGACCCGGTGTACCTCAAGGACATCTGGCCGAGCGCCGCGGAGGTCGAGGCGGCGATCGCCCAGAATCTGTCGAGCGCGATGTTCCGCAAGGTCTACGCCGACGTGTTCCGCGGCGACGCCAACTGGCAGAACCTCGACGTGCCGACCGGCAGCACGTTTGGCTGGCAGGCCGACTCGACCTACATCCAGAACCCGCCGTTCTTCCAGGGCCTGGACAAGGCGCCCAAGGCCTTGCAGCCCATCGCCGGGGCGCGGTGCCTCGCGGTGCTCGGCGACTCGGTGACGACCGATCACATCTCGCCGGCCGGCAACATCGCCAAGGACTCGCCGGCCGGTCAGTACCTCATCGGGCTCGGCGTCGCGCCCAAGGATTTCAACGGCTACGGCGCGCGGCGCGGCAACCACCAGGTGATGATGCGCGGCACGTTTGCCAATGTGCGGCTCAAGAACGCGCTGGTGCCCGACCGCGAGGGCTGGTGGACGCGGCACCTGCCGAGCGGCGAGACCACCACCATCTTCGACGCCTCGATGCGCTACCAGCAGGCCGGAACGCCCTTGTGCATCCTGGCCGGCGTCGAATACGGGTCGGGGTCGTCGCGCGACTGGGCGGCCAAGGGCCCGATGCTGCTCGGCATCAAGTTCGTCATCGCCCAGAGCTACGAGCGCATCCACCGCAGCAACCTGGTCGGCATGGGCATCTTGCCCCTGCAGTTTCTGCCCGGCGAATCGGTGGCCGCGCTCGGCCTGACTGGTGCAGAGACCTTCGACGTGCTGGCGACCGAGGTGCGTCCAGGGGACCGCGTGCCGGTGCGGGCGACGGCAGAGGACGGCAGCGCCCGGGTGTTCGAGACCCTGGCGCGCATCGACACGCCGGTCGAGGTCGAGTACCACAAGAACGGCGGCATCCTGCCTTACGTGTTGCGCGGGCTGGCGGCGTAGGCCGGGGTTCGGGGCGGCCGGTCGCCGATCGCGGGCGCAGAGGGCCGCAGGAGAGCCTCCGAGCGCAAACCCTTGACGGAATTTACAGATCGGCCCACACTTGGCGCGGGGCGAATCGAGACGCCGGGGTTGGGCGTCCGATTCCATCTGGCCCGCGCCAAGGGCGGCGTCCGGCCACAACGCAGGGAGGTTCCATGTCGCGTTTTCGTTCTCGTTTGGTTTTGCTGGCGGCCGCGCTCAGCATCGTTTCAGGGGCGTGCAAGAAGGAGCCGCCGCCGGCTCCCCCCGAGCCGCCCAAGACCGAAGAACCCAAGGGCGAGGCGCCCAAGGCCGAGGAACCGCCGGCCGCTGCCTCGCCGACCGCCGCACCCGCGGAAGCCTCACCCGCCGCCGCACCGGCCGCGGCCTCGCCGACCGCAGCGCCCGACGCCGCGTCGGTGCTGACCCCTGGCAGCAAATTCATGTTCGCACTGGCCGACTCGCCCGACGCCATGGCGCTGCACAAGAAGGGCTGCGACGAAGAGGCCAAGGGCGACGCCGACAAGGCCAAGGCGTGCATGGACAAGGTTGCGGCCCAGGGCGCCAACGAGGGCATCCGCCTGGAGAAGGAAGGCGACCAGTGGGTGTTCGTATCGTTCGGCAAGAAGGACGACGGCAGCGAGGAGCTTTTCATCAAGGGCCCGGTGGCCAAGGTCGACAGCCCTGCCCATGAGTTCAAGTTCAAGGCCGCAGGGCCGGCGGCCGGGGTGCAGGCGCTCAAGATGGGCCTGGACAAGTTCGACCCGGCCAAGGCCGACGCGATGATCATGACCATCGAGGTCGTCGACGCCACCACCGTGGCCATGCCCGCCCCACCGCCCAAGGGCCGGCTAGTCTACAAGAAGGCGCAGTAGGCCGGCCCCGCGGGTCGCGCAAGGCGCATCGACCGACCCGATGGCGACTGCCCCAGCACACCCGCGGCGGACCGGTTTGGCGGCCGCGGTCCCCATGCCGGTCCCGGCATCTGCGGCCAGCGTTCCGGCCGCCGGTGCAGCCACGCCAGCGGGCGGCCTCGTGGCGATGGCGGCCGATCTGCGCCTCAAGGGCGTCAACGACATCGCGCGGGCGCTGTCGGCGGCGTGGTCGCTCGACGAGGTTCTGGCGCTGGTGATGGACCGGTTGGCCTGGATCCTCGACGCTGAGCGGGCCACCCTGTATCTGGTCGAAGGCGATCAGTTGGTTGCGCGCCACACCGTCGGCGACACCGTGCGCGAGATTCGCGTTCAGATCGGCCAGGGCATCTCGGGCTGGGTTGCGCAGACGGGCAAGGGCACCAACGTCAAGGATGCGTACGAAGACGGCCGCTTCGACGCCAGCTGGGACATCGAGAATGACTTTCGCACCGTGAGCATGCTGTGCCAGCCGGTGTTCGACCGGCAAGAGGCCGTCATCGCGGTGGCCCAAGTCCTCAACAAGCGCAGTGGCTACTTCACCGTCGACGACGAGTCGCTGCTGGCCACCGTGGTGTCGATGGCCGCGATCTCGATCGTCAACGCCCGGTTGGTCGATGAACTGGGCGCCAACAACGTCGCTTTGCAGCGCGCCCGCGTCGAAAGCGCAGACCGGGCGCGCGAAATCGATAGCCTGTACGAGTTGGAGCGCGACGCCGTGCGAGCACCGACCTTCGAGACGGCGGTCGCGGCGGTCCTGGAGCGCTTGGCGGTCGCGGTCGGCGCCGACGCGGCCGAGATCGCCCTGCCGGTCGCCGGCCAGGGGTGCGTTGTGCACCGCTTTCGGCCGGGCGACGATCGGGTCGAGACCCTGCCGTTGCCCGGCAGCGGCATGCACGCCCGCGTGCTTGAAGGGGAACCGCTGTGCGATCCGTGCCGTGCCGGCGAGGTGCAACTGCGGCGCTTGGCGGCGCTGCACGAGTTGCCGTGGACTCCTCAGGCCGGCCTGTGCGTGCCGTTGCAGCGCGACGACGAACGCGTCGGATCGCTGGGCGTCTATTGGATGGCGCGCGACGCCGCGGGTCTGAGCGACGATCGGGTGCGCTTTGTCGAACTGGTCGGGCAGCAGATCGGCCACGCGCTCGGCCACCGCCTGGCCCGCACCGAGGCCGAGCGCCAGGACCGGCTTGCCGCGATCGGCGGCGCGCTGGCCGGCGTCGTCCACGATCTCAAGACGCCGATGACGGTCGCATCGGGGTACGTGCACCTGCTCAAGACCGAAGAGAACGCTGGCGAACGCGCGCACCTCGCCGACGGCGTGCTCAAGCAATTGCGCCGGATGAACGACATGGCGCGCGAGGTCCTCGGCTTTGCGCGCGGCGACGTGCAGATCCTGCCGCGCAAGACCCTGGTGCCCGAATGGATGGGCCAGGTCGAGGCGGCGCTGCACCACATCTTCGAGGGGTCCGACGTCACGGTGGACCTGCGCTGCGACGAGCGGGGTGCAGTGCGCATGGACGCCGGCAAGCTCCTGCGCGCCGTACAAAACCTTGCGCGCAACAGCCGCGAAGCGTTTGGGCAGGTGGACCCGGCGCTGCGGCCGGCGCCGGCCCGCTTCGAGATCCAGGTGTACAGCGAGGGCGCCGAACTGGTGATCCAGACCCGCGACAACGGTCCGGGCGTGCCGCGCGAGTTCGAGCACCGCATGTTCGACGCCTTTGCCACGCACGGCAAACGCGAAGGCACCGGCCTGGGGCTGGCCATGGTCAAGCAGGTCGCCGAGGCCCACCTGGGCAGCGTCCTCTACCGGCAAGCCGAAGGGGGCGGCGCAAGGTTCGAATTGCGCATCCGCAAGGATCTGCGGCCGGCGTCGGAGGCGCGGCCCTCGGAATCCGCCGCCGGGGCCGGGGCTGCAACGACTTGATCCGGATCCAAAAACTCGACAACGCCCCGTCTTGCGCTACCGTCGGCACGCCCGCCGACCGCGCGGGCCGAGGCGCGCGATGTCCTGGGTGCGGCGGACCTGCAACTGGCTGATTTCGGCGGTCCGCGGGGTGATGTACCTCGTGTTTGCTGCCGTCTGTTGCGCGGGGTTGCACCACGCGTGGACGGCGGAACGGTCGCAGGCCGATCCCGATGCCGAGCTGCGGCGCCTCAAGGCGCAACTGGTCGAAGCCACCATGCGCGGGCAGGAGTTGAGCGCCCGCGTCGAGGCGTTCGACAAGCGGCCCGAGGTGCGCCTGCAGATGATCCGCACCGAACTCGGCATGCTGCGGCCCGACGAGCGGGTGTACGTGCTCAAGTAGGTCGCAAGGCCAAGCGCAGTGGCCGCACCGACGGTGGACACATGGGTTGCGGTCGGCGGTCCGCTACTCGACCACGTCCACTGGACCGTGATCGTCGCAATGGTCGCCGTGCTGGTGGTGAAGGCGACCGCCGACCAGGTAGTCATGGTGGTCGCCGTGGGCGATGCGCGGGTGGCCGCAGCCGGGACCGTGCACGTGGCCCTGCGGTGCAGTCGGACAACCTTCGTGGTCGTGGTCATGCCCATGGTCGTAACCCGCCGCGGCGACGTGGCCGTGCAGATGGTGGACTTCGTGCCCGGCGCCGCCTTGGTGCTGCAGTTGCCCGTCGTCGAGGTAGTCGACGTGGTCGCCGTGGCGGATGGCGACGTGGCCGCAGCCGGGGCCATGGATGTGGCCGCCGCGGTGGGCGCTGCGGTTGTGCTGCCACTGCAGGCCCTTGCCGGCCACCCAGGCCATGGCCAGCAGCACGGTCGCGGTCAACGTCTGCGCCGCGCCGACGGGCAGTTTCCACAAAAACGCCGCAACGTAGCCCGCGAAGCCCGCAAGTGCGCCGATCAGCGTGGCCCACAGCACGGCATGGCCGACGTTGGGCGCGAGGCGCAGGGCGGCCAGGGGCGGCAGCACCGTAAAGGCAAACACCGGCAGGGCGCCGAGAATGCGCGTGCCGAACGACACCGCCAGTGCCAGCGACCCCATCAGCAGCAGACCCAGCAGCCGCACCGGCAGGCCGCGGACGCGGGCGCCGTTCTCGTCGACGGCCACCTGCACGAAGCCGCGCAGCCCGACCAGGTGCAGCGCCCCCAGCAGACCGACCGTCCACGCCAGCGCCCGCAGGTCGTCGGGCGACACCGCGACCGCTGAACCAAACAGGATCGTCTCGATGTCCTGGACCTCTTGGACGATGCGCGTGCCGATCGCCAGCGTGCCCGCCGCGCCGACGAGGTACACGCCGCCCAGCCAACCGTCGCGCCGACCCTTGAGCCCGGCCTCGCCACTGGCCATCAGCGTTGCCGCCAGCGCACTCGCCAGGCCCGCGCCCACCGTCGGTGTCGCCAGACCCGCCGGCACGCCCACATGGATCTGCGCGAACCACGCCCCGGCGACCCCCAGGCCCGCCGCCTGCGCCAGCGCCGCCGACAGGAACACCATGCGGCGCACTACCACGTACACGCCGAGCGCCCCGAGCAGCGCCCCGGCCAGCGCGCCCGCCAGCGCCGGGTCGGCGAAGAGCTCCCAGGCGGCGAAAAAGTCGCGCAGCGTCGGCGGAGCCTCAGGTGGCATCGGACGCCCCCAGGTGTTCGGCCACGCCGCGACCGAAGCGTTCGACGAACGCCGACCCGCGCACGACGTCGCGAACCAGCCCTGCGTCGACGGCCGCCTGGTCCTTGTCGACGAAAAGCGCGTGGGTGGCGAAGCGCGCGAGCACCCCCAGGTTGTGGCCGACCACCATCACCCCGAGGTCGCGGCGGCGGCGCAGGTCGTCCAGCAGCGCAAAGATGGCGCGCTCGGCGTGCACGTCCATGGCGCTCGTCGGTTCGTCGAGCACCAGCAGTTGCGGGTTGCCGGCCAGGGCCTGCGCCATCAGCACCCGCTGCTTCTGGCCCTCGGACAGATGTGTCCACGGTTCGCGAACGAGCGCCCGGATGTGGGTGTCGCCGAGCGCGTCGTCGATGGCCGCGCGGTTCTTCCAGGTCCACGATGGGTCCAGGAACGACCACTTGCGCTCGACGCCCGCGCGCACCATGTCGATGACGCGGGCCGGGATCGCCGGGTCGATCTCGCTGCGCTGCGGCACGTACCCGAGCGACGACGCGGTGCACGCGAATTCTCCGGCCACGGGCGGCAGCAGGCCGAGCACGGTCTTGAGCACGGTGGACTTGCCGCTGCCGTTGGGCCCGAACACCGCCCAGAGTTGCCGCGGCCGGACCTGCAGGGTGACGGGCGGAAGCATCGCCTTGCCGGCATAGCCGACCGCGAGCGCCGCACAGGAAACGAGCGCCGGGGCTTCGTCATGGACAGGTGCGGCGGTTTGGGTGGTCATCATCCGGGGTTGAGGATCTTGGCGAGCGGCAGCAATTGCGCCCGACCGGCGGCCGCGCCAAGATAGCGCGCCAGCCTGACACGCTGTGCAGCGCTTGACAAGCCGGCCAGGGGGCCATGGAAACCAACCGATGACGATGTTTGCCCGGATCTGGGCGCGTTGCGGGGCGCTCATGGCCTTTGCGACCGCCGCGAACGCAGCACCGCCGCCACCCGCACCAGCCGCGCCGACCGTGCGCCAGCAAGGCAACCTGCGGCTGGACGGCGTGCCCGAGACCCCGCCGGAATTGGTGGTGCGAGCCCTGCAATACAGCAACGCCCGGCCGCTGCGGCTGGTCGATTGGCTGCCCGATGGCCGCGGCCTCTTGGTCGCCACGCGCTTTGGCGAAACCAGCCAACTGCACCACGTGGCGGCGCCGCTTGGCATGCGCGCGCAGTGGACCTTTGGCCAGGAGCCCGTGGCGTTCGCAGCGGTCCGACCGCTGACCGGGCCGCTGGCAGGGCCCCAGGGCGACCCGACTGCTGAGGCGGCGATCGGCATCGACGTGGGCGGCAGCGAGTTCTACCAGCTTTTCCACTTCCGGCGCGCGGACGGCAAGTTGGCGCGTATCACCGACGGCAAGGCCCGCCACGAGTCGCCGCAGTGGTCGCGCGATGGCAAGCACCTGGCGTTCGTCGGCACCGGCCGCAACGGCAAGGACTTCGACCTGTACCTGTGGACGCCGGGGCCCGACCTCGACGCGCCGCCCGCCCCCAAGCTCGCCAAGGAGTTGGTCGGCAACTGGCGCGTCACCGACTGGTCGCCGGATGGACAGAAGGTCCTCTTGCTGCACTTCCTGTCGATCGAAGAAGCCGAGATCTTCGAATGCACGCTGCAGTCGGGCGATCTGCGACCGGTACGCGCCGACAAGGAGGGCAAGAAGGCGGCCTACGGTACGGCGCGATACGGCGAGGCTGGCGCCATCTGGGTGACCACCGGCGTGGACGCCGAATTCCAGCGCTTGGTGCGGGTGGCGGCGGACGGGTCCGCGGTGGCGGTGACCGCGAACATCCCCTGGAAAGTGGAGGAGTTCGACGTATCGGAAGACGGCCGCAAGGTGGCGCTGCACGTCAACGAAGATGGCTGGGCGCGCCTGTACGTGCTCGACGACAAGCTGCGGCCGGTGCTGGTGCCGGGCCTGCCCGACGGCGTGCTGAGCGGCATGCGCTGGCGGCCAGACGGCAAGGCGCTGGCGGTGTCGTTGACCGGCGCGAGCACCCCGGGCGACGTGTGGGTCGTAGGCTGGGAATCGGACAAGAAGCCGCCGACCGTGGCGCGCTGGACCCAGACCGAGACCGGTGGTCTGCCGCCACAGGTGTTCACGGCGCCCAAGCTCGTGCACTACCCGACGTTTGACATGGCAGGCGGCAGGCGCCGGCAAATTCCGTGCTTTGCCTACAAGCCGGCCGGCAAGGGGCCGTTTGCGACGGTCATCCACATCCACGGCGGCCCCGAAGGCCAGGCGCGGCCGTGGTTCGACCCGGCTGTCCAGTTCTGGGTGCGCGAATTGGGCATCGCGGTGCTGGTGCCCAACGTGCGCGGCAGCGACGGATATGGCAAGTCGTTCCTCGAACTGGACAACGGCAAACGCCGACAGGACTCGGTCGCCGACATCGGGGCCCTCATCGATTGGGTGGCGACGCAACCCGACCTCGACAGCAAGCGCGTGGCGGCCTACGGCGGCAGCTACGGCGGCTACATGGTCCTGGCGAGCCTGGTGCAGTACGGCGACCGGCTCAAGGCCGGCATCGACATCGTCGGCATCTCCAATTTCGTGACGTTCCTGGAGAACACCCAGGCCTACCGCCGCGACAGCCGCCGGGCCGAATACGGCGACGAGCGCGAGCCGGGGATGCGCGAATTCTTGCACCAGATTTCGCCCTTGACCCACGCCAACCGCATCCGCTCTCGGCTTTTCGTGGTGCAGGGCGCCAACGACCCGCGGGTGCCGCAGAGCGAGGCCGAGCAGGTCGTGCGCGCGGTGCGGGCCGCCGGCCAACCGGTGTGGTACATGCTGGCGTTGGACGAGGGCCACGGCTTCGCCAAGAAATCGAACCGCGACGCCCTGATTGCCGCGGTGGCGCATTACTGGAAGACCCACCTGCTGTGATCCGAGGGTAACTTTGTTCAGATCCTTGATCTTGATGGCATTTGTCGCCTGCGGCTGCATGACCAAGGTGGCCGATCCGGTCGAAACCCGGGCCGAGGCCGCGGTGGCCGACGCGCAGGCCGAGGTCGACGGGGCCAGCGACGGCGGCGACGAGGCCGAAATCGCCGCGCCCGCGACCTGTGGCGAAGGCTGCCCCCTTTGGCAGG
Source organism: Deltaproteobacteria bacterium (assembly GCA_016875335.1). Taxonomy (GTDB): domain Bacteria; phylum Myxococcota_A; class UBA9042; order UBA9042; family UBA9042; genus SXRM01. Next base: position 32,974 of record VGRO01000021.1, read on the forward strand.
TGTGCCTCGAAGGGTCGTGCGCGCCCAAGCCCTGTACGGCCGACGCCCAGTGCAATGCCGACCCGCTGCCACCGGGCGCCGACCCGCATTTTTGCTTCAAGGGCCAGTGCCAGAGCTACCAGTGCGCCAAGGACGCCGACTGCCCCAAGGGCCAGCAGTGCAACACCCTGCTTTATTTGTGCTACGACACGCCCAAGGGTTGCGCGGGCAGCAAGGACTGCGACGACGGCGACAAGTGCACGACCGACAGTTGCGACCTGGCCGGCGCCTGCCAGCACAAGGCCATCCCATTGTGCTGCAGCAACGACTTCGCCTGCGACGACGGCAAGGGCTGCACCGCCGACGCATGCAAGAACGGCCAGTGTACCTGGACCCCGCTCGGCAAGTGCTGCGCCGACAGCAAGGACTGCGCCGACGGCAACGCTTGCACCCAGGATCTGTGCCAGGGCGGCGTGTGCAAAAACCCTCCAGGCGTCGGCTGTTGCAAGTCCGCCGCCGAGTGCGACGACCTCGACCCGGGCAGCACCGACGGGTGCAGCAACGGCACCTGCACCCATGTGTACGCTGGGCTGGCCGCGACCTGCAGCGCCAGCGCGCCCTGCAGCCAGAACGCATGCGTCAAAGGCACCTGCACCGCCGGCTTGTGCAGCTATCCCAAGCCTGCCGGTCCCACCTGTTGCACCAGCGACGCCCAGTGTGGCGGCGACGCCAAGTGCCAGGTGCCGGCGTGCAAGGCCGCGACCTGCACGATGCAGGCGGTGCAGGGCCAAGGGCCACACCTGCGCCACCGCTTCGACACCGCGGCGATCAACAACTGGACAGTCGAGAAATCCAGCGCCTCCGTCTACTTCCACTTTTCGACGTTGACCCAGGTCGCCGGGGCCGGGGCGCTGCGCTACGGCATTCCGGCCAAAGTCAGTTTCGAGGACAGCACCGCCAACAAGGGCGCGGCGACCAGTCCGTCGATCGTCCTGCCCGCCAGTCCAGCCCTGCGCTTCTGGACGCTGCTCGACGTGTCGCCGGGTACAGCCATCCACCAGTGCGGCCTGGACGTGCACGACGCGCAAACCGGCGCCAAACTCGCCAGCGTCTGGAGCAAGAACGCCAACTTGCAAAGCGGCACCACCGCGGCCAAGTGGGTGCAGCAACAGGTGGCACTGCCGGGCAACCTCGCGGGCAAGTCGATCAAGCTGCGCGCCTGGTTCGACCAAACCAAATACGACACCTCGAACAAGCAGAAATTCGGCTGGCTGCTCGACGAATTGGAGATCCTCGGCCCGTGCCCGTGACGGCCGATGCGCAAGCGTGCGCCCTTTGCGCGCTCGGCTTGCGCGCCGCCCGGACAGCCGCGAAACTCGCGACCCCAAGGGGCGCCCGTGGCACGGCACGGCGCCCGCCAACGGTGCGTGTGTGACACAACGCAGTCCAGTGAAAAAGCCTGCTTTGGCCGCGACACCGCCCCGGCCCGCCGCGACCGGTCCGCTGCGGTTGTCCTGGCCGGTGTCGCCGCCGGTGGCCGCCCTGGTGCGGCACGAACTGCTGGGGGGAGGCCTCTTGGACTACGGCTGCGGCGAGGGGCGCGACGTCGCGGCCTTGCGCGCGGCCAACGTCGAGGCACACGGCTGGGATCCGGTCACGGCCCCCCAGGGTCCGCGCAAGGCGACCGACGCCGTCAACCTGGGCTACGTGCTCAACGCCGTGGAGGATCCGGTCGAGCGCCGGCGGACGCTGGCCGCTGCCTGGGATTTGACCAAAAAGGTTCTGGCCGTCGCCGTGCCGCTGGCCGGGCACTCGGCCTACGCGCGGTTCCACAGCGACCCCGACGCCGCGGCGGGCTTTGAGAAGCAGTTTGCACAGCAAGAGATCGACCACCTGGTCGGCGGGGTGACCGGCCGCCAGCCGGTGGTGGTGGCGCCGGGCGTGGTGCTGGTGTTCCGGCGCGACGACGACGAGCAGGCGTTCCTGCGCAAGCGCAGCGGTTGCGGCGGGCCGCTCGGCAAGGACGACCTGCTGGTGTACCTGGCCCTGCAGGTGTTCGAGCGGCGGCGGTCGTTTGCCAGCGCGCCGACGGCCCTGGCCCAGGAGATCGCCCAGTGGTTCGGCGGCGAGTCGGCGGCGCTCGACGCGGCGCGGGTGCTGCTGTTCTCGGCCGGCAATGCCGACGTGGTCGCGGCGGCGTGCGACGCGGTGGCACTGGCGCGCTTGGGCCACCTGGAGCACAGCGACGGCCTGTATTTCACGGCGCGCCGGCTGGCGCAGGTGCCGGCCGTGCTGCGGGTGTTCGTCGGTTGCGGCGAGCAGTTGTACGGCGACGCCAGCGCGTGCCAGGTCATCAAGATTCACGACCGGTCGGGCAAGCTGACGTTCCACGTCTACGACGAGTTCTGGGGCCAGGCGGTGCCCAAGCTGGTCGAGCGCGCCAAGGTCGATTTGCGCCGGCAGCGGGTCGACTTTTTCGCCTACGACGGCCAGCCCCACGACCCGCAACCACTCTACTTCAAGAGCAAGTGGCTGGCCGAGGGCGACCCGATGCTGGACGACCAGCGGGCGTTCGACACCGCGCTCGCGGCCCTGCCCGGCATCGACTGGAGCGGCTTTGGCCCGGAAACCGTGCAGATGACGGCAATCCTGCGCAGCCGCGGTTTGCGCATCGACGGCTTTGCGCTGGTGCCCGCGACCAAGTAAGCTCGCGGCCAAACCACGGCGGGCACGCCCGATCCGAAAGGCAATTTCATGAGTCGTCCTCTTTTCTTGGTTGCGTGCGTCGCTGTGTGCGCGCTCGCGCCCTGGGTCCAGGCCACTGCCTGCTACGCTCGCACCGTCGAAGGCGTCGATTTTGCGGAATCGACCTCGGCGGCCGGCGCGACCGTGAACCTCATCGGCGTCGGCATCCGCACCAAGTGGATGACCAACGTGTACGCAATGGGCGTCTACTCGGCCAACGCCAAGAAGTCCTCCGCCCACATCGTCAACGCCGATGAGCCCAAGCTCTTGTGGCTGCACATGCTGCGCGGCATTGGCGGCGACAAGATGCGCGACGCCATCGACGACGGCCTGGAGAAGAACACCGGCGAGGCCGACCGCGCCAAGCTGCAGGCCGACATCGACCGGGTCAAGGCCGCATTTCCGGCCAGCATCGGCAAGGGCCTGGTCATCCAGTTCGCCTACAGCCCGGCCAAGGGCACGACCCTGAAAATCGGCGGTTCCGAGAAAGTCACCGTCCCGGGCAAGGCCTTCATGGTGGCCATGTGGTCGATCTGGTTCGGCAGCCGACCGGCGGACAAGGATTTGCGCGACGCGGTGCTGGGAAACTGACCCACTGCAATTGAGCCCGGCCGCCGCCCCCGGTATGCTGCGCGCCGTTGCGCGACGCGGGCCACCGGCTCCCCCCGGTTCGGTGCCCGCCGGGAGGGGTCATGGCGGTGCGAACGGGTCCGGTGGGCTGGCGTTGGCGGGGCGGCTTGGCCGCCTGCGTTTTGGTCCTGGTGGCGTGCGAGGAGGCAGCGGCCCCCGACGGCAGCGCGGGCGCGGGCGACGCGGCCTCGGCGGTCGGTGACACCTCGGTCGGCGGCGATCCAGACGCAACAGGTGCGACCGGCGCGGATTCCGGCGATGTGGCGGCCCTGCCCGACCTCGCAGAGACCAAGCTTGCCCCGGCGCCGCCGGCTGTCCGTGCAAGGACAACGCCGAGTGCGACACTGGGCTGTGCATCCTCGGTCCCGACGCCCAAAAGCAGTGCGTGACACCGTGCGTCACCGAATGCAAGGCCGGTTGGAAGTGCGCGGCGATCCCCAGCCCTGGCGGCGACATCGCCACCGTGTGCGTGCCCAAGTTCGGACGGCTCTGCGACCCGTGCGACAAGTCGAGCCAGTGTGAGTCGTTGGGCCTCAAGGACGCGGTGTGCGTGGACCAGGGGCCGCAGGGCAGGTTCTGCGGCATCGCCTGCGCCGGGGACAGCGATTGTGACGCCGGCTACGCCTGCCAGGCGGTCACCTCGGTCGAAGGCGCCGCCACCAAGCAGTGCGTCCGCAAAGCCAAAGAGGGCGACGCCAACGCCTTTGGCACCTGCGATTGCTCGCCTTGGGCCGTCCAGCAGAAGCTGACGACCGCTTGCTACCAGTTCATCAAGGACGACAAGGGTGGCGTCATCGGCAAGTGCCAGGGCCAGCGCGCCTGTTCGGACCAGGGCCTGTCGGCGTGCTCGGTGCCCGAGGTCAAGGCCGAGACCTGCAACGGCCAGGATGACGACTGCGACGGCAAGACCGACGAAGCCGCCTGCGACGACAAGAATGCGTGCACCGACGACAGTTGCGACGCCGCCGCCAAGACCTGCATCCACGCGCCCAAGGACGGCCCGTGCGACGCCGACGGCAGCGTGTGCACCGAAAACGACCAGTGCAAGGACGGCAAGTGCGTCGCCGGCGCACCCAAGGCTTGCGACGACAACAACGCCTGCACCAAAGACGCCTGCGACCCGGCCAAGGGCTGCACCCAGACCGCCGACGACAACGTGCCGTGCAGCGACCAGAACCCGTGTACGGTCGGCGACGTATGCCAGGCCGGCCAGTGCAAGAACGGCGCGCCCAAGGTGTGCACGCCGCCCGATTCGTGCGTGGCCGCCAACTGCGACATCGAGAGCGGCAACTGCTCGTACAAGAAGAAGAAAGACGGGTCGCCGTGCGACGACGGCACCGCGTGCACGGCGGCCGACACCTGCGCCGACGGCGTGTGCGACGGCACGCCCACGCCGTGCGACGACAAGAACCCTTGCACCAACGACAGTTGTGACGCCAAGGAGGGCTGCCAGAACGTCGCCAACACCGCCGCCTGCGACGACGGCGACCCGTGCACCACGGGCGAAGAATGTGCCAACAAAGCGTGCGCCAAGGGCCAGGCGCTGGTCTGCAAGGACAACAACCCCTGCACCGACGACGCCTGCGACGCCAAGGCCGGCAAGTGCGCCTACACCAACAACACCGCCCCGTGCAACGACGACACGGCCTGCACCGCGGCCGACGGCTGCAAAGACGGCGCGTGCCAAGGCGAAACGGTGCCCTGCGACGACAAGAACCCCTGCACCAACGACAGTTGCGACCCCAAGGCCGGCTGCCAGAACCAGGCCAACGTGGCCGCGTGCGACGACGGCGACGCCTGCACGGTCGGCGACGCCTGCGCCCAGAAAGTCTGCCAGCAAGGCGAAAAACTGCAGTGCAAGGACGACAACCCCTGCACCGACGACGGCTGCGACGCCAAGGTGGGCAAGTGCGCGTATCCGTTCAACGCGGCGGCGTGCAGCGACGGCACGGTCTGCACAGCCGGCGACACCTGCAAAGACGGCGCCTGCCAGGGCCAGGCCGTGGTCTGCGGCGACCAAAACCCGTGCACGGTCGACACCTGCGACGCCAAGACCGGCTGCGCCAACACCCCGACCGGCGGCCCGTGCGACGACGGCGACGCCTGCACCGACAATGACACCTGCAAAGACAAGCAGTGCGCCGGCCTCGCCAAAGCCAAAGAGAGCTGCGACGACAAGAACCCGTGCACCGACGACAGTTGCGGCGCCAAGACCGGCTGCGTGCACGCCAACAACACCCTGGCCTGCGACGACAACAACGCCTGCACGGTCAAGGACACCTGCGCGGGCGGTGCCTGCAAAGGTGGAGCCGACATCTGCAAATGCAACACCGACGCCGACTGCGCGGCGGGCAACACCGGCAATCCCTGCAACGGCACGCTGTTTTGCGACAAGTCGGCGGCACCGTATAGCTGCAAGACCAAGCCAGGATCGGTCATCACCTGCACCGGCAGCACTCCATGCGTCCAGGTGGCGTGCGACCCCAAGCTGGCCAAGTGCGCCCCCACCAACATCAACGAAGGCGGCACCTGCAACGCCGACAACAGCAAGTGCACCCCCGACGACAAGTGCGTGGCCGGCCTGTGCAAGCCCTTCGGGACGCTGAACTGCGACGACAAGAACCCCTGCACCAACGACAGTTGCAGCCCGTCAATCGGCTGCCAGTACACCAACAACACGAACAGTTGCGACGCCGACGGCGACCTGTGCACGGCCGGCGACAAGTGCAGCAACGGCACCTGCCTGCCCGGCGCCAAGAAAGCCTGTACCGACAGCAACCCGTGCACCGTCGACGCCTGCGACCCCAAGACCGCCCAGTGCAGCTTTGCCGGCCTGCCCGACGGCGCCACCTGCAGCGACAGCAACGCCTGCACCGAAAACGACGCCTGCGCCAAGGGAATCTGCGGCGGCACCGGCAAGAACTGCAACGACGGCAACGTCTGCACCGACGACAAGTGCAGCAACGGCGTCTGCCAGCCCTTGCCCGCCGCCGGCAGCCCGCCTTGCGACGACGGCAACATCTGCTCTGCGGCCGACGCCTGCGCCAACGGCACCTGCAAAGGCAAAGCCAAATGCGACGACGGCGCGGTGTGCACCGAGGACCAGTGCGAGCCCGGCACCGGCAAATGCAGCAGCTTTGCCAAGGTCTGCGACGACGGCAACCCGTGTACGGTCGACGCCTGCGACCCGGCCCTTGGCGGCTGCAACGCCGTGCCGGCCAAAGACGGGCCGCTCGGCGACACGCTGTGCGACTATGAAGACACTTGCGCCCAAGGCTTCGAGGGCTGCAAGGGTGGCAGCAAGGCCTGCGTCTTCGGGACGCCGAAACTGAACAGCGAAGGCACGGCCTGCGGAGCCAACACCGGCACCTGCAAGGCGGGCGTGTGCAGCTGCGGCGCCGGCCAGGTGATGGCCCAGGGCGTGTGCACCAGTTGCCCGGCGTGGCCAGCGGGCAAGACCATCTACGTCCACGGCAGCCTGGCATCCGGCGTCGACAACCTGTGCTGCGGCCGCACCAAGAACGCCAACACCTTGGGCGGTTACTGCAACACCGTGACTCAGGCGCTGGCGGTGCTCGACGCGCAGACCGATAAGGTCAGTTGGAAAATCATGGTCCAAGGCGACAGCGCCGACACCATGTCGGTCAAGGAGTCGTATCCCATCGTGCTGCGCCACGGCGTGCAAGTGGGCAACACCGCGGGGACTCCGTGTTTTCCGGGCAAGGCTGGCTTGGTGTCGCTGACGGCCAGCGGCGGCGCCTTGCACTACGTGTACGGTGTCCGCTTTGGTGGCTGCACGGGCGGGTCGGCCAAGGCGTCGATTGGCGTCGATGTGCCGCTTGGCACCACCATCCGCTTGGCCAACGCCGAGTTCGTCGGCGCGGCGGTCGGCGGCCGGGTGCGCGGCACCTTGGAGCCCTACACGTACGGTCTGCGCTTTGCCGGCAGCGGTATCGGTCTGCGCGTCGACGGCGGCAAGGTCATGTATGGCAGCGGCACCGGCTACGAGGTGTTTTTGGACGGCAACGACATCGGGATGTTGTGCCGGACCGACAACGGCAGCGCGCAGAGCACCGCGGCCGCGTTCTTCCGCGTCACCGGCAAGGGATCGATTGGCGTGTGGGCCAGCACCAATTGCGTATTCTCGCCGACCACTTCGTCGCACATTGGCGTAGCGTCGACAGCGCAAACCTCGCTGTGCGGCAGCAAAGTAATGACCGAAGGCCTGCGCGCCGACAGCAACGCGGTGGTGACGCTGACGGGCCTGGTCGCCGGCTGCACCCTGGGCGACGCCATCGCCCTGCGCAGCAACCCTGCCTACGCCGTCAACAACCCGCAAGTGAGCCTGAGCGGCAGCCACATCCGCAACGCCGGCTGCGCTGGCGTCTACGTCGAGGCCGGCAAGCTCAGCGGCAATACCAATGTGTTCCGCAACAGCCACTGGGGCTTGGTGTACCGCTCGGCGTTGGCCACGGGCACGGCGCCGATCGGCCTGAACGGCGTGGCGAGCGCGACCGTCAAGCACAACCGCTTCTACTGCAACGGCAAGGCCGAGCCCGGAAACTGCTGCACGCCCGAAAGCTGCCCCGACGGCTACCAGGTGTGGAACAACTCTGGCCAGCAACTGAACCTGAACTACAACGAGTGGGTGGACGCGCCGATCGTGCAGCACAACTGCGATGCGAACCTGCAGAACTGTACGTGCGTGGCGGCGACGACGTGTCCGGCGAGTCCGCCGGACGGGGCCAAGGTGGTGAACAGCCCGTTTGCGCAAGGGGTGCCCGGGGCGAGTACGGATGGGTATTCGTTGATGGTGAGCAAGCCGGTTTGTAAGTAGGGCGGGGGCTTTGGGCAAGGGGGCCGTCGGAAGGCGGGCAAGCCAATGCTGTGCTGGCCAGTGGCGGCTGTCTTGATCCTGTCCTGACTCTGGACCTGTATCAGGGCCTGTCCGGCGCCGCGTTGGGACAGCTCGGCCACAGCATGTCGGGCGCCGGCTGAGCCTGAGGACCGGGCGTTGCACGCTCTTGCGCGAAAACGTGGCAACTGCGGCAGCGGGGATCTGCGGGAGGATGGCCTCTGGTACCGCGGACATTGCGACCGCCCAGCGCTTTCAGTGTCAGCCGGCTGCGCCGGACAGTTGCCGGGGGCAGGTTCAGGGTCAGGGTCGGCTTCTATCGAGAATGCGGGGTTCTGGGAGCGGAGGGGGCATCGCGGCAGAGTAGGTGGCGGCATGTCGTGATCGCGAGCACAGGGCGGAGGCGGTGTCGAACGACGACGACCCGCTGCGGGCGGCCGAACCATCGTTCGCGGCGGTGCTGCGGCAGTCGTTGTTTGGCAAGGACGAACTTGAGGCGCTGCAAGCGCCGCCTGGCAAGGGTTTGGCGCCCGCTCCGCCGCGCCGCGTGGGGCGGCTGTGCCTGGAATCCCAGGGCGTCAATATTCACGCTGCGACGCGGGTGCGTGAATGCGCGCGGGATCGGTTGGAGCATCTGGTGCGGTATGTGTGCCGGCCGGCGATCGAGGCCAAGCGGTTGGAAGCGGTCGGGCCGCACCACGTGCGGATCTGGCTAAAGTACATGGTGCTGGAATCGCTTGTGGCCTGGCCGAGTTTGCCGCAACCGCATTTTTGGCGGGACAAAGAGCAGCGCGAGGTCGATTTCGTGCTGCCGCACCGCGATGGCCCGGCCGATTGCATCGAGTGCAAATGGTCGGCCGCCAGCTTTTCGCCCAAGGGCCTCGCGGCGTTCCGCAACTTGCATCCAATCGGCAAGAATTTCGTGGCGGCGCCGGACGTGTCCGCAGGCTATACGCGAACGTGCGGCGACCTCACCGTGCAGTTCACGTCGCTGGTGGGGTTGCGGGACGGGCTGAAAATCGAGTGACGTCAGAGCCTTCACTGGCCAGTTGATCGCCATTGCCTGACGGCGGCCGCCCATGTGCAATTCGCGCCGATCTGGGCACCCTCATGCCGGCCGCGATCCGCCCCTGTGCCGCGACCGCCACCGTCGCTGCCGTTCCGCGGCGCTCAGCGGGGCGCTGGCACGCGGGCGCCCGCGAGGAACGGTGGGCCGCGCCCACGGCAAGCCCGCAATGCTCTGGCGCGCCACCAAATCCATGATGCCGTAAGCCAGCACCAGCACGGCGAAACGCGCAGCCGAGCGCGCGGAAACCTTGGCAACGACACCGATCCGCACGGCGGCCCAATCACCCGGTTCGCGCTCCAAAAGACCCGGCGCCCCGCGGTCCACCACGATTTGCCTTTCGGTCCAGGCGCCGGACGCCTTGCACTCAGCGCCCGCGGCGGCCAACAACGCCGACAGGGGCACCGCGCTGGAGACGTCAATGCTCGGTACGATTCTGGCCGGCGGGATGAAAAACGGACTTGACATTTCGTTATTGTAACGTAAAATCGTGCTGAACGCAAGGATCGCCCATGCAGACCGCTGAATTTTCCAAGCTCTTGCTCGCCTGCAATGAAATCGCGGCGCTGTTTCCCGACGGCGTGGTGTTCATCGGCGGCATTGCCGTCTACTTGCATACGCAGAATGCAGCCCCGGTCGCGGATCTCGCCGAGTTCACCCACGACGCCGATTTCTACATCTCGCTCGCCGACATGGCTGACCTACGCGACATGGAGGAAGTGACGGCCAACCGCCGCCTGAGTAGGCACCAGATCATCAAAGACGGCTTTGAATTCGACATCTACACCGAACGCCATTCCCGCCTCATCGTGCCCTTCGACGAGGTGATGGCAGCGTCAATCGTGGTAGGCGAAATGCGCCTGGCCTGCCCCGAACACTTGATGGCGCTGAAACTGCGCGCATTCGCGGACCGACGTGCCAGCGCCAAGGGCGGCAAAGACGCTGCTGACCTATTGCGTATCGCCGCGGTCGTCGCATGCAGCGGCACGAGTTGGCGCCCGGGATTGGCGCAGCCGTGGCTCGGCGAGCAAGATGTTGCCGCCATGGACGAAGTGGCCCGTGGCCCGTTTGCGATGGGGTTGGCCCGAGGAAACGCGATGCGCGCCAAACAGTTACGCCAGTATCTTGCCGCTGTGGTCGCGGCTCATCGCTGACCTGTCGGCACTAGCGCTTTTCCCTCACTGGCATGTGCTTTGCGCAGACGGTGCCTGGGCGCGGTCGGAGCACGGCGACGCCGACCAGTTGCACTTCTACACCGCCCTGCCGCTGCGCGAGGAGCAACTGGAGGCACTGCTGGCCGACACGGCCCTTGTTTCATGGCGTGCGGCAAGCGGGTCACGCTGCAGGTGGACCGACATTTCGCCAAGCGGGCGAAGGCGGTGTCGAACGGCGACGACCCGTTGCAGGCGGCCGAGCCATCGTTCGCGGCGCTGCTGCGGCAGTCGCTGTTCGGCAAGGACGAACTGGAGGCGTTGCAAGCCCCGGCGGGCAAGGGTTTGGCGCCGACCGTTCCGCGTCGCGTGGGGCGGCTGTGCCTGGAATCACAGGGCCTCAACATCCACGCGGCGACGCGGGTGCACGAATGCGCGCGGGATCGGCTGGACCATCTGGTGCGCTATGTATGCCGGCCGACGATCGCGGCCAATCGGTTGGAGGCGGTCGGGCCGCGTCATGCTCGACATTGCGACCGCCCAGAGCTTTCAGTGTCAGCCGGCTGCGCCGGGCAGGTGCAGGGCAGACCCAGGGACAGGGACAGGGTCGGGCGGGCGGGCGAGAGCGGATGCCTTGACGCGTGGCTGGCGCCGACGTCAGTGCGCGCGCTCACCCAATGTCGAGGGTCACCTTGAACGCAGCGTCGAGCGCGAACAGCTTGCTCGGCGATGGGCAAGCCCTCCGCTTGCGACTTTAAGGGGCCTGCAAGTCTCTGCCCCGGCAAAGACCTGCAGAACGACCCCTTGAACTGCGGCCAATGCGGGCATTCGTGCGCGGTCCTGCACCTCGCCGGGACCTGCTCGCAGGGCGTGTGCGATGGCCCCTGCGCGCCGGGGTACGGCGACTGCAACAACAACAGGGCGCAGGACGGCTGCGAGGCCGCCGTTGCGGCCAATGACATTTTCAACTGTGGCGGGTGCGGGCTGGTCTGCTCAGCCATCCACATTACGGCCGTCTGCACGGCCGGCGCCTGCGTGGGACCGTGCGAGGCGGGCTACAGCGACTGCGACAACGACAAGCAATCGGGCGGCTGCGAGACATGGACGCAGGGCGACGATCCGAAGAACTGCGGCGGCTGCGGCAAGCTGTGCCAGGGTACCTGCAAGGCCGGGGTCTGCAACTGACGGCAATGCCGGCCACCGCGTGGGGATCGGTCCGGGCGCTGTCGGCCCATGGGGTGGAGGCCCCGGCAGACAGCGAGGCAGCGTCCGATCCGCCAACCCCCGCGCTGCCGCTTCTGAATGAGCCGGCCGCGAATGAGGCGACCGCAACCGCCGATCCCGATCCCGCTGGGGCTTTGCCGACCGGTGCGGTGCCAGCATCGCCCGGCAATACTGGCCCAAGTCCGACACCGATAGGCGACGCTGCGGCCGGGGCCGTGAAAACGAAGCTACTCTGGGCTGAGGCGCTCCAGCGGGCGTTCGTTTTTTGTTGAGAAATGCCCATGTGGCGGGCGAGGTAGCCGTTGCTGTCGCCGAAGGCGTGTAAATCCGACGACCCGCGCAGGCCTTGGCCGGGCTGCGCCCGCTGCCTCTTGCTGGCGTGGTGGACCAGCACCACCGCGACGTTGCCCCAGCGTTGCAGGTGCCGCAAGTACCCGAGCAGCCCAGAGATTTCGCTGGCGCTGTTCTCGTCCAGCCGGTGCAGGCGCACCAGCGGGTCCAGCAGCAACAGACGCGGCCGGTAGCGCTGCACCGCCTGCGCCAGCCGCCGTTGGTCGGTCTGCAGGTCCAGGCGCAGCACCGGCGAAACGATGACGTGGACATCGAGCTTGGCGATGTCGAGCGACCGGTGGTCGAATATCCCATGCACGCGCTGGCGCACGCTCGGCTCGCTGTCTTCGGCCAAGTACACCAGCACCGGGCCTTGGGCATCGACGGCGAAGCGGTCCAAGCGGGGGCGGCTCGGATTTCTGGTGGCGAACGCAGAGGCGCCAGATTGCGCCTGCCGCCGGGCTTTGCGGTGTCAGTGCCGAGTTGGACGCCGCCGTCCGACACCTCCGCGCTCGGGCCCTGGGCGTACCGCTGCAGGTCCTCGCCGATGCTGCCGCCGGGATTGCCGCAGTCCCCGGCTACCGCAGCCGCGGGAGCGCCGCCGTCGCCGTGCTCGATGCCATGAGCGAACCGGTGGCCGGCACATCACCCGAAACGCAGTCCGCCGTGTTGTAGTCGAAAAAACCGCGCGATTTCAGCACTGTCCCGCAAACGCCGGTCTGCGTGCATTGGCGCTATCGCGGTCGCGGTCTGTGGAACGCAGCACTGTGGCGGGAGAAGCGCCGGCCGAGGCAGGGAACCAGTTTGAGGCGGGCTTGGGCGATCGCTACTGCCTGCGCTTGCCGCCGGCTTGCACCGGCGCCCCGGTCCGCTTTACCCTCGCCGACCGAGGTGCTGCATGGACGTGATTTTTGTCTCCCCTGGCTATCCGACCGAGATGCCCGAATTCGTGCGCGGTCTGTCGATGGTCGGCGCGCGCGTGTGGGGCGTCGGCGACCAGACCGCCGGTGCGCTGCCGCACATGGCCAAACGGCACTTGTCGGGCTACCTTCAAGTGCCCAACCTCTTTGACGAAACCGACGTCGTCGCCCGCGTGCGCCAGTGGGTCGGCCGGCGCCGGGTGGACCGCGTCGAGGTGCTGGGCGAATTCTGGATGGTGCTGGGCGCCCGGCTGCGCGAGGCCCTGCACGTGGCCGGCCTCACGGTCGAGGAGACCCTGCCCTTTCGCGACAAGGAGGTGATGAAACAGCGCTTGGACGCCGCCGGCATCCGCACGCCGCGGCACTGCCGGGCCCGCACCGAGGGCGAAATCCGCGCGGCCGCCGAGAAGATCGGCTTTCCGCTCATCCTCAAGCCGATCGCCGGGGCCGGTAGCGCCAATACCCACCGCGTCGAGGACGCGCGGCGCATGGAAGCCGTGCTTCCGCAGCTGCGCGGCGTGGCCGAAGTCAGCGTCGAAGAGTTCATCGACGGCGAGGAGTTCACCTTCGACACGCTCACCTGCCACGGCCACATCCGCTACCACAACGTGGCGTGGTACCGGCCGCGGCCGCTCATCGCCCGCACCAACGAGTGGATCAGCCCGCAGGTCATCGCGCTCAAGAACGTCGACCAGGCGGCCCTGCGCGGTGGCGTCGAGATGGGCCACAAGGTCATCGAAGCCCTCGGTTTTCGCGACGGGTTCACCCACATGGAGTGGTACCTCAAGGCCGACGGCGAGGTGGTATTCGGCGAGATCGGCGGCCGGCCGCCCGGCGCACGCCAGGTCGACCAGATGAACTACGCGTGCGATTTCGACGCCTTCGCCGAATGGGCGCGCATCGTATGCTGGGGCCGCTTCGAGGGCCGGGTGCAGCGCAAGTACAACGTCGCCACCATCTTCAAGCGCGCCATGGGCGAAGGCCGCATCGTGCGCATCGGCGGCGCCGAGCAGCTGCGCAAGGAGTTCGGCCCCTACCTGGTGTGGGAGAACTTGCTGCCAGTCGGGTCCATGCGCCGCAACTGGCTGCAGACCCTGGTGTCCGACGGTTTCTGGGTGGTGCGCCACCCGGAATTGTCGGTGTGCATGGAAATGGCCGATCGCGTGGGTCGCGACCTCACGCTGTTTGCGCGGGGCACGTGAAGCGCGGCCGTCCCTCCACCCCCAGGCGCCGGCCGTCGCCGCTCGGTGCATGCCTGCTCTGGCTGTGCGCGGTGGCATGCGAGGGCGGCGCGGCGACCGAACCTGCGGATGCGGCCGCAGGATCCATCGATGCAGTCGCGGAGACCTCGGCCGATGTCGCCCGCGCACCGGAATTGCCGGCCGAGACGGCCCCGGAAACGGCGGCGCAGGGCTGGGTGCCGGCCTCGACCACGGATCTGTACGGGGCCTGGGAGAACCAGGACGACGAGACGGTGCGCCGCTACGAGTTCCGCTTTCTCGACAACGGCTTCCAGGACCTGTTCAACATCACGCCCGCGTACCGCCTCTACCGCGGCAAGAAGGGCCAACCACTCGAGATCATTGAACGCGGCGAGTTCAAGCTGGCCAACGGCCCGCTTTTGGTCACGACGCCGCAGTGGGCGGCCGATGTGACGACCACCGGCAAGACCAAGAAGATCGCATTGGTGCCGGTTGTGACCGCGTTCGCTTTCGGGCTGGAAGTGCTGCCGGGCGTGACCCGCGAGTTCATCCGGGTCGAGACGTTTCCGCGGTTTCCGTAGGCTTGACGTAGATTTCTCCGCCCGCCGCCTGGAACTCGGCCGCCTTTTCGGCCAGGCCCGCGTCGACCTCGGGCATCTGCCGCACGTCTTGGGTCAACTGCATCGAGCAGAAGTGTGGCCCGCACATCGAACAGAAATGCGCGACCTTGGCGGACGGCGCCGGTAGGTCGGCATCGTGCAGTTCCTGGGCGGTGGTCGGGTCGAGGCTCAAGTTGAACTGGTCCTGCCACCGGAACTCGAAGCGCGCCTTGCTCAGCAGGTCGTCGCGCCGCTGCGCCCCGGGGTGGCCTTTGGCGAGATCGGCGGCATGGGCGGCGATCTTGTAGGCGATGACGCCGTCCTTGACGTCCTTGCGGTCCGGCAGGCCCAGGTGCTCTTTGGGCGTGACGTAGCACAGCATGGCGGTGCCGTACCAGCCGATCATCGCCGCGCCAATGGCGCTGGTGATGTGGTCGTAGCCCGGGGCGATGTCGGTGACCAGGGGGCCGAGCGTGTAGAATGGCGCCTCGTGGCACAGTCGCATCTGCAGATCGACGTTTTCCTTGATCTTGTGCATCGGCACGTGACCGGGGCCTTCGATCATCACCTGGCAGTGGTGGTCCCAGGCGACCCGGGTCAGTTCGCCGAGCGTGCGCAACTCCGCGAATTGGGCGGCATCGTTGGCGTCGGCGATGCTGCCCGGGCGCAGGCCGTCGCCGAGCGAGAAACTGACGTCGTAGCGCGCCATCAGCTTGCAGATTTCGTCAAAGCCCTCGTACAGGAAATTGTCCTTGTGGTGGTGCAGGCACCACTTGGCCAGGATCGACCCGCCCCGGCTGACGATGCCGGTCACCCGGTCCTTGGTCAGCGGGATGAACGGCAGCCGCACGCCCGCGTGGATGGTGAAGTAGTCCACGCCTTGCTCGCACTGTTCGTGCAGCACTTCGAGGAAAAGCGCCAGGCTCAACTGGTCGACCTTGCCCTTGACGCGCTCCAGGCACTGGTAGATGGGTACGGTCCCGATGGGCACGGGACTATTGCGCAAGATCCATTCGCGGGTGCGGTGGATGTCCTTGCCGGTCGACAAGTCCATCACGGTGTCGGCGCCCCAGCGGATGGCCCAGCGCAGCTTGTCTACCTCTTCGTCGATATCGCTGCGGATCGCCGAGTTGCCGATGTTGGCGTTGATCTTGACCAGGAAATTGCGGCCGATGACGACCGGTTCCAACTCGGTGTGGCGGATGTTGGCGGGCAGGATGGCGCGGCCAGAGGCGATTTCGCTGCGCACGAACTCGGCGTCGACCCCTTCGCGCAGCGCCACAAAGCGCATCTCCTCGGTCACGAGCCCCTGGCGCGCGAACCACAACTGCGTTGGCGTCGCCAGCCCCGCGCGGCCGGCCATCCAGCCCGCACGCCGCTTGGGCAGCCCGATCCGCGGGTCGCAGTCCTGCGGGCCGGTGGTGTCATACACGTCGCACGACGCGCCGTCAGAGAGCGCAATGCGCCGCACCGGCACCTGCAGATCGCCCACCGCCGCTTTGGTCGATGCTGGAAAGCACGAGGCCAAGCTGGGCAGCGGATCGGGCTTTGCAGCCGCATCCGTCGCCAATCCTTGGGAGGCGAGGCGGGTCGAGGACACCGGCAGGTCGTGCGGCATGTCCCGTTCCTACGGCAGGTTGCCGATGACGGCGTCGGCGAATTCGCTGCACTTGAGCAAGGTGGCGCCGTCCATCTGGCGGTGAAAGTCGTAGGTGACGCGTTTCTGGCCGATGCTGGCCTCCAGGCCTGCGACGACGGCGTTGGCCGCCTCTTGCCAGCCCAGGTGCTCCAACATCATCACGGCGCTCAGAATCACCGACCCGGGGTTGACCTTGTCGAGGTTGGCGTATTTGGGCGCCGTGCCGTGGGTGGCCTCAAAGATGGCGTGGCCGCTGACGTAGTTGATGTTGCCGCCCGGCGCGATGCCGATGCCGCCGACCTGGGCCGCGAGCGCGTCGGACAGGTAGTCGCCGTTCAGGTTCAACGTCGCGATGACGCTGAAATCCTCAGGGCGCGTGAGCACCTGCTGCAAGGTGATGTCGGCGATGCTGTCGCGCACCAGCAGCATCTTCTTCCACTTGCCGTCGCCGTGGGTCGGCCACAGCGCCAGCGCCGCCTCGATTTCGGCGCGGATCTCGGCCTGCTGATCGGGCACCATCATGTCGTAGCCGGGGTCGACCATCCGGGCGTTCTCTTCGACCGACAACCCCGGGTTCTTCTCCTTGTTGCCGAGGATCCAGGTTTCGCGCTCGGTGACCGCTTGGGTGCGGAACATCGAGCGGGCCAGGTCGTAGCCCCAGTCCTTGAAGGCGCCCTCGGTGAACTTCATGATGTTGCCCTTGTGCACCAGGGTCACCGATTTGCGTTTGTGCTTGATCGCGTAGCTCAGTGCCGAGTGCACCAACCGCTCGGTGCCCAGGTGGCTGACGGGCTTGAAGCCGATGCCGACCTCGAGTCCCACGTTGCGGCGCGGCGCGCCGACGGCCTCCAGGCGGGCTTGCCAATCCTGGGCGGCCTTTTCGGTGCCGAAGCGCACCTTCTTGAACTCCTTCGGAAAATTTGCGGACAGGAATTCCAGGACTTTCTTGGACTCCTCGGTGCCGGCGGCGTACTCGATGCCCGCGTAGATGTCCTCGGTGTTTTCGCGAAAGATCACCATGTCGACTTTCTCGGGGTGCTTGACCGGACTTGGCACACCGGTGAAGTAGCGCACCGGCCGCAGACACACGTACAGGTCCAGCAGTTGGCGCAGCGCGACGTTGAGCGACCGGATGCCTTTGCCGACCGGCGTGGTCAGGGGACCCTTGATGCCGACCAAGTACGTTGCGAAGGTCTCCACGGTCTCGTCGGGCAGCCAATTGCCGGTCAGGTTGAAGGCCTTCTCGCCGGCAAGCACCTCGACCCAGGCGATCTTGCGCTTGCCGCCGTAGCATTTGGCCACCGCCGCGTCGACGACCCGCACGCTGGCGCGCCAGATGTCCGGGCCGGTGCCGTCGCCCTCGATGTACGGGATGATCGGGCAGTCGGGCACTTGCAGACCCTGTGCGTTCATGGTGATCGGTTGGCCGTAGGACGGAATGGCGACGGGCATCGGAACTCCAGTGTGGGTGCGCGCACCGGGCCAGATGGGCGGCCGGCGGGCAAAGCGCAATGGCAATCGGCGGTTGCGTCCGAACCGCGCGACCGCGGCCCAAAAACGCGGGCGCAGTCTAGGCCAGCGCGAAGTCGTTGACAACGCGGCGGGCGCACCAGAATCCACCGCCCCGCGCCGGCCAGCCGCGGAGCGGAGGTGCCGGCGCCTTTTTTCGCCTCCACGCCGTGCCCGGCAGCGCCCGGCGGACCTTTTTTGCCCCCGGTTTTGCCGCCCCCCGCTGCGTTCCGCGCGTCCTAGGGGCGTTTGCGTGCGTTTGCGCCA